>JAJYVN010000147.1 GCA_021791995.1 Bacillota bacterium | reverse complement strand
TGGTGGCCGATTTCGTCAACCCTCGTCACCCCTCGACAACCCCCTTACCGGTGGTTCCCGGGGCCGCCCCTCTCCACAGGGGCCTCGGCTCACCCGGCATTTACACCACTACCTGAGACTCTAACCGCCGGCGCACACGGGCAGGCCATGAGGTGAGCGTGGAGACGGGGAATCCGCGTCTGGCGGAGATAGGCGCCGTACTACTGCGGAAGGGATGTGCATGCTCGCATGGGACGGGCATGCAGCGTGGCCACGGAACCACCCGACTTGCAGAATGGTCGTTGTGCGCTGTTCCTCGAGTCTCTAGGCGTAGGGAATCGGTTGGCGGCCTAACACGACGCACGCCGCGGAGCGGTACGTGGTGTCGGCCGAACAGCCAGCGGCGGTGGAGTACACCAAGAAGGCTCTATCATCCATGCACATCCAGGGAGCAACACGGGAGACGTTACCCCCGGTGGGAGACTGGCGGTGGGTGCCAGCGCGGCGGCGAAGGTGGCATCCGCCCTCCCTACGGCGAGGGCGGATGTGGTGCCATACTGGCCGTAGGGTACGGCCAATCCTCCCATGTCGTTCGGGATACGCCAAAGGTCATCGACGTCTTGTGTCTGCGGCCCCCGTATGCGATGCTCCCGGCATGGAACGACCGCGTGGGTACGGGGCATGCCACTTCGTGGGCCGGTGGTTTACGCGATATCCCGGATTCTGGAGCACGATCACGCCGGGGGCCTCCGTGGCGTGCCGCGTTTCGGGTACGCGGAACGTCGGCGTGCGCATCCAGATTGCGCCGCGGCAGAGCCTGGCACCGGCGATCGCCTGGAGCGTGGACGGCTCGTCCTTCCGTCGAGCCGTGTGCCTGCCGGACCCTCCGGTGGTGGGAGAGCATCGGGTACCCGTGGAGGTGCTTGCCGATCCAAAGCCGCACATCATCCGTCTTGTGGTCAGCGGGATCCGTGAGACGGATCCGCTCTGGATGGAGGGTGCGGGTCTCCACTTTGGCGGGCTTGTGGTGGATTCGGGTGGTATCGTCGAACCTGCTCCGGCTCCGAATCGGTATGTGTTGTTTTTGGGCGATTCCATCACGGCCGGGATCAATGCCTTGGGGCGCGGCAGCGTGCCGGCTGTGAATGCCGCAGAGACGGCGTACCCCCGGGTCGCTTCGGATCGGCTGCGACTCGACTGTTATCCTCTCGGGTTTGGGGCCATCGGCATTACTCGGGGTGGCAACGGAGGGGTGCCACCCGCCTCGGGTGTGCTGGACCACTCTATGCATGCATGCCCGGTAGGGGAGACACCTCCTCCGGTGGCGGTTGTCGTTAACCTTGGAACCAATGACCGTTCGGCGGATGCGCGCAGCTTCGCGGACGGCTATCATGCTTATCTCCGCCTCGTCCGTGGGCGGTACCCGTCCGTCCCGGTGCTCTGCATGCGACCGTTCGTTGGATGCTTTGCGCATGAGATCGCCGCGGCGGCGGAAGAAGTCGGCGGGATCTACGTGGATACAACGGATTGGAACGTTCAGACAAGTGATGGCGTGCATCCGGGCCCGTCGGGTCATGAAACGGCCGGTCGGCGCCTGGCCGACATGCTAGGGAGCCTTGTGGAGGCGTAGCCCCGTGCTCGGGGCCGGCGATCCGGCCGACGGCCCCGAGCGGTGGTCGTCACTGCTTCCAGCCCGTTGCGGCCGTCCCCGTCCCCATGCGCTTGGGGGTTCCGGCCGGAGGTTGCTTTTTCGCGGTGAACGTCTTGCAGCAGGTTTCCACACAGCCGTGGGCCTCGGTAGGGCCATGCTGGTTCACGATCTGGCGCGTTTCGGAGGCATCAACGGTTTCCGGATAGATCTCGCCGATTTCGTCGGTTGTGACCAGGATCTTTTCGGCGGCGCAGTGGTTGGCGTCTGCCCAGTAGTGGCAGTTGCTCACCGTGCAATACACTTCCACGTTCGGCACTTGTGCATCCCCCTCGCATGCGGTCTTGCGCCCTTACAATTCCCCGTCGGGCGGTAGGCATGCGCAGCGGCCGATCCGTGGCAGGTGCGGGTGTCGACCCATACCCCTGATCAGGATCCGCCGAGTTGTTGGCGAACGGCTGCCTGGACCGTGCGACCGTCCGCACGACCACGCACTCGCGGGAGGAGAACGGCCATCACTTTCCCAATCTCGCGCACGCTGGTGACGGCCGTCTCGCGGATGGCACGTTCGACCTCTTGGGCCAATTCTTCCGGTGAAAGCGGCTCCGGCAGATACCCCTGCAAGATGGCGATCTCCGCACGCGTTTGCGCGATGACGTCCTCGCGCCCCGCTTTCTCGGCCTCTGCGATCGTTTCGAGGCGCTGGCGGACCGCACGGCTGATGAGCTGTGTCACGGCCGCATCGTCGAGCGCTCCGTGCGCGTCAATCTCCGCATTTGTGACGTCCGACCAGACCATGCGAAGCACCGAAAGACGAAGCTTGCCCTCTGCCCGGGCGCGCAAGGCCGTTTTCATGTCTTCCTGTAACTGAGTCCTCATGTCCACGATAGTTTACCTGGTTGCAAAAAGGGTGCGCCAACCGCTCTACGGTCTTGCACACCGTCCACCCCACCAGGTCTTTGCCCCTTTCAGTCTGTGATTTGCCCCTCGGCAGTTAGCATCGGGCGGACCAGGAACGCACCACTACCCCGGGGGCCAATGCATGGACCGGCCACCAATCAGATGCAGGTGCAGGTGACCGACGGTCTGCCCACCCTCTGCCCCTGTGTTGATTACAAGCCGATACCCGTGATCTAACCCTGCGCTGGCCGCTAGGTCTTTGGCCACAAAGAGCAGATGCCCTAAGAGTAGCTCATCGGCGGGGGATGTTGCATCGGCGATGCTCGTCATGTGGCGCCGTGGGACGATCAGGATGTGGGTCTTTGCTACGGGATGGATGTCGCGAAAGGCGACCACCTGGTCGTCGGAGAAGACGGTCGTCGCCGGGATGCTGCCGTCCGCGATGCCACAGAAGATACAGTCCACGCTCGCGCCCCCTACCGTGTGTGCCGCCGCTGTTCGCCCGCGCGTTCCAGTGCCAGATCCACCAACTTTGTGATCAACGCTGGATAGCTTACACCACTTTCGGTCCACACCTTTGGGAACATGCTGGTCGGTGTGAAGCCCGGGATGGTGTTGAGTTCGTTAATCCAGAGTTGCCCCGTTTCCTTGTCGAGAAAAAAGTCGACGCGAGCCATGCCGGCGCAGTCGAGTGTGGCGAAGGCCCGCAGTGCCATCGACCGGATTTCGGCTGTCACGGAGGGGGGGAGCACGGCAGGAATCCGGAGTCGACTTCGTCCCGGCTGATACTTTGCGTCGTAATCGTAGAAGTTGGCACCGGGGAAGACCTCGCCGGGGACCGAGACCTCGGGGCGGTCGTTGCCCAGAACGCCACACTCAATCTCGCGTGCCTGGACCGCTTTCTCTACAATCAGGCGCCGATCGTACCGACAGGCCAGTTCGAGTGCGGAGATCAGTTCGGCGCGCGTCTCGGCACGGGAGATTCCGACGCTGCTGCCCATATTCGCTGGCTTTACAAAGCAGGGGAGCCCAGGGGAGCGGAGGAGGTCTTGGAGGACGTTATCCGGAGAGCTCTCCCATTCCAGGCGGGAGACGGGGGCATGCTCGACAACCGGTAAACCCTTACATGCCCACAGCCCCTTCTGCACCAATTTGTCCAGGCCGAGGGCGGATCCCAAGAGGCCCGATCCGACGTACGGCACGCCAATGACCTCCAGCATGCCCTGCACGGAGCCGTCTTCGCCGAAGGGGCCATGGAGGACCGGAAACACGACATCCAAACGTCCGAGGTCCTCCAGGGAGCGGATCGGGGTGCCATGACCTGCTTCGGTGATTTCCCCATTCCGAGAGGCGTGCGCCAAGAGGTCCATCGCCTCGGTGCCGAAAACCCATCGGCCACTTCGCGTAATGGCGATTGGCTCCAGATCAAACCGGGTACGGTCTGCGGCCTCCCATACCGACCGTGCAGACATGAGCGACACGTCAAACTCGGCGGATCGCCCACCAAACAGTATCCCTAAACGGATCCTGGCCATCTGCCACACCCCGTTTGCCGGAGCTTCCCTGAAGGTTCCCGGCGTTCGCGTTACACACGCTGTACCCAGAGGGCGATCCAATCCTCGAGCCGTTCGCTGCGAATGATATGCAGCCCACACGCTGCAAAGGCTTCCTCCACCTCATGCGCTCCGGTTCCCACGATCCCGGATGCTACCACAATCCCTCCGGGGCGGAGCGCCTCTGCGATGTCGGCGGCGAGCGGTACCAGCGTCGACGCCGTCAGATTTGCGGTGGCGACATCGGCAGGCACAAACCCGCTCTGCAGCACTCCTTTGAGTTCCGCATAGTGAACCTGAATCCGCGCGCGGTTGTCCTCGACGTTCTGTCGTGCAACCCGCACGGCGAGGGGATCGTTGTCCAGGGCCACTACATCCGCTGCACCGAGGAGTGCCGCAGCGATCGCGAGAATACCGGATCCGGTACCGATGTCCAGCACCCGCATCCCCGGCTGCACCAACTCTTCCAGTGCCCGCAGGCATAGTATGGTGGAAGGGTGGGTTCCGGTGCCAAAGGCCATCCCTGGATCTAATCGGACGACTACGTCATTCGGAGTGGGTAGAAAGTCCTCCCACGTGGGTGCAACGACCAGACGCTCGCCGATGCGCGTCGGGTGGAAGTGTTCCCGCCAGGCGTTGGCCCAGTCTTCCTCATGGACGGTGCGTTCTTCCTGTTGCAGCTCGGCCAGGCCTGGAAAAAAGGCAACAAGGTCGGACAGGGACTGGCGAAGTGACTGGAGCCGTGTGGTCAGCCGCTCGTCGCGTGGTAGGTACGCGCGGAGAACGGCCGCATGCTCATCGTCGATGACCACCCCGCCCGTGTCGGCCTCCACAAGGAGATTACTGACTGCTTCCAGGGCGTCGGGGGGGATCGTTAAACGGATTTCGCAATAGTCCATGGCAGCCCCCTCGCGCGGTTATCGACCGAGAATGCGCCGCAGCACCCCGCCGTTCCCATTGCCCTCTACGCTCTCCCCACGCGTTTCCGCGTATTGGCGCAAGAGATCGCGCTCATGCGGTCGAAGCGAGGTCGGGACCTGGATCCGTATGACCACGCGATGATCGCCCCGGTTGCCGCCGTTCAGGCCAACGATGCCTCGGTTCTTGAGACGGAGAACCGTGCCCGGTTGAGTTCCTTCTGGGACGTGGATCTGTGCTTTGCCTTCCAGTGTATCCACCTCAAGTTGCGTGCCGAGCGCTGCCTGAGCCAATCCGATCGTCACCTCGGAAATCACGTCCGTTCCCTCACGGCGCAAAACAGGGTGTGGTTTGACGTGCAACTCCACATACAGATCGCCCGGGGGTCCCCCGCGCTGTCCTGCCTCTCCTTCCCCTGCAAGTCGCAGATGCAGTCCATCGTCGGCCCCCGCAGGAACCTGGACCTTCAGTGTCCGTCGGCGGTGGGTGGTGCCCTGTCCTTGGCAGTCCGGACAGGGCTGGTCGATAACCCGTCCTGCTCCGTGGCAGACGGGACAGGTTTGCACGGTGACCATCTGACCAAACGGGGTGGCCCTTCCGACACGCACCTGTCCCGCGCCACCGCAATTAGGGCACGTGCGGGGCTTGGTGCCGGGTGCCGCACCGGTGCCGCCGCAGCGACTACATTTTTCGGTCCGAGGGATGGTTAGTTGGGCCGTTGTACCGAAGGCAGCCTCCTCGAAGGAAACCTCAAGATTGACGTGCAGGTCCGTACCACGGCTGGCCCCCCCGCGCCGACGTCCACCGCCGTGTCCAAAGATGCTCTCTCCAAACATGCTCTCAAAGAGATCCTCAAAGCCGAAGCCGCTGAACCCGCTTGGGTCGGCACCACCAGGGCCCCCCGCGCCACCGCTCTGCGCTGCGGCGAATGCGGCGTGTCCCAGTTGGTCATACTGGCTGCGCTTTTCCGGATCGCTCAGCACGGAGTATGCTTGGCCGATCTCCTTAAACCGTTCCGCTGCTTGTGGATCGTTCGGATTCGCATCCGGGTGGTATTGCCGCGCCAGCTTGCGAAAGGCCTTTTTGAGATCGGCCTCACTGGCGGAACGCGGCACGCCCAAAACCTCGTAGTAGTCTTGCTCCGCCATGATTGGTCCTTCTCCCGTCCGCGTGAGTTTGGCACACGAGCGGCCACCGTCCGGTGGCCGCTCCGAACACCTTCAGCGCTGCACAAACCGCGCCTCAAGACCCCTGGACGTTGTAGTCCGCATCGACCACGTTCTCGCCGCTCGTGGGACCGGCACTGTCGCTTTCCTGGGTCGGACCACCCTGCGCGGGTTGTCCGTACATTGCTGCACCCAGGTCCAGAACCTGCTTACTGAGTGCTTCTGATTCCCGGCGCATCGCCTCGATATCGTCCCGGCCGATCGCTGCCCGTAGCCGCTCGAGGATCTCGCGCGCGGCTGCTACCTTGGCTCCGTCGGCTTTATCTCCGATGTCCTTGAGCGTCTTTTCCGTCTGATACACGAGGTTGTCGGCGTTGTTCTTCACTTCGGCCTTTTCACGCTGTTTGGCGTCTTCGGCCGCATGGGCCTCCGCCTCACGGACCATGCGCTGAATGTCCTGCTCGTTCAGGCCGCCAGTGCCACGCACAGTGATCTTCTGCTCGCGTGCGGTCGCCTCGTCCTTGGCAGAAACGTTGAGGATGCCGTTGACGTCGATATCGAAGGTGACCTGGATGCGCGGTGTGCCACGTGGGGCCGGCGGGATGCCGTCGAGGACAAAGCGCCCGAGGGATTTGTTGTCTTGCGCCATCTGCCGTTCACCCTGCAGCACATGCACTTCCACCTGGGTTTGACCGTCGGCGGCGGTCGAGAAGGTCTGCGACCGGGAGGTGGGGATGGTTGTATTCCGCTCGATGACCTTGGTGAAGACGCCACCTAGGGTTTCAATGCCAAGAGAGAGGGGAGTGACGTCCAGGAGCAGGACATCCTTCACCTCGCCCGCCAAGACACCCGCCTGCACCGCCGCACCGAGCGCGACCACCTCGTCTGGGTTGATTCCCTTGAAAGGGTCCTTGCCAAACAGGGCCTTGCAGGCATCCTGCACGGCAGGGATACGCGTGCTGCCGCCGACGAGGATCACTTTATCCACCTTGCTTGGATCCATTCCGGCATCCTGCATCGCTTGCCGGGACGGCCCCATGGTCGCCTCTACGAGATCCGCGGTCAGCTCGTTAAACTTGGCACGGGTGAGCGTCACGTCCAGGTGCTTG
>JAJYVN010000146.1:6857-7311 GCA_021791995.1 Bacillota bacterium | reverse complement strand
AGCGGTAAACTGTGCGAACAGAGATGCCCAACCGTTTTGCGGCTTGCCCTGTCGAGAGCATCTGTTCCCTTATCATAGGGTCATCATCCGATCACCGGCGCGTAATGTCAAGCGTCGATGTCTACTCGCGAGCCCAATGGTCGGGTTGACACCCACTAGTTCCCGCGCGAGAATGCACGCGGTTAAAGCGTGGGGCACGGACGCGACACGGTGGTTCTTGTGGGGGTTGAGCGAATGGTCAAAGCGACAGGGATTGTTCGTAAGGTGGACGATGTGGGGCGCATCGTGGTTCCCGTCGAATTGCGTCGCGTGCTAGACATCGAGAATGGTGACGCGGTGCAATTCTTTGTCGATGGGGAGACCGTTGTGTTGCGTCGCTACGATGCAGGTTGCGTATTCTGTGGTCGGACGGAACATGTACAGGAGTTTGGTGGAAGGAAGGTCTGTGCATCCT
>JAJYVN010000146.1:6470-6847 GCA_021791995.1 Bacillota bacterium | reverse complement strand
CCGGTCCGCGGAACCATAGTGCTGGGTTTGTTGCGCGAAAGCGATCTGGATGCGTGCTGCGGTACGGGATCCGGTTCCTTTGAGCATCTGTTCCGCTTGGGACCTCGTGTTCCCCGGGTCCACCCGCGTCTCGGTTTGCGTGTTCCTATGGCTTGTGGTATATAATGGAACTGCTCCCGGCAGAGTGGAATCGACCGGTGGCGGCCACGCCCTGGAACACGGTGCAGCAGGTGGTGAAGGGAAGTCCGCGCGTGGTGCGGGACCCCATGCGGCATGCGATGGTTATTCGTGTTCGGGGCTCTGTTGGTGGGTGCCGGCGGTGGCCGACTGTTGGCGGGGGTAGCTTTTTGTCTGCCGCGGCGGCAGCCGCCGGTATG
>JAJYVN010000146.1:0-6460 GCA_021791995.1 Bacillota bacterium | reverse complement strand
GCCGGTATGTTCTGAGTACCATCACGTCTTGACACGGCCTGCGAGGGTTCCTCGGGTGTCGTTTCTGACCCAAGGCGGTGGTCGGATCCGTGGGCGGTATCCCATGTTGGAGCTAACCAACGGTTGTCTCTGGGCGATCTGGGCGGCCCTTGCCGAACACTTCGGACCATGGCGGGTCGTCGAGGGATGGGTGCTCCTCTCATTTGTCCTGGTGGCGGCGACGATCGATGCCGCACACCGCGTCGTGCCGAATGCCCTGACGACCAGTGGGGCCGTCATGTGGTTACCCTTTGCTCTGGGGTTGCACCAACTGGGGACGGGAGCCCTGGGGGCGCTGGTCTTTGCTGGCCCACTTGCGCTGACGGCCGTGTGCGGGGGCATCGGTATGGGTGACGTGAAGTTTGCTCTGGTTGCCGGCCTGTACTTAGGGTGGCCGTTCGCTCTCGTTGCCTTTGTGCTTTCTTCCCTTGGTGGTGGGCTTCTGAGCGCGGTCCTGCTCGCGACGGGCCACAAGCATCGGGGGGAGGCTTTTGCGTTTGCGCCGGTTCTGGCCTGCGGGACGACGCTCGCAGCGCTTGCCCAGGTGTCCCAGTCGATGGTGCACTAAGGCTCAAGGATCGGCAAGAATCAGGGTGGATACCGACGCGCTCGGCAACCCTCCCACGTATTCCGCGAGGTCCATCTCGGCATTTGTCACGAACTGGCGGACAGTTTGCACCGGGCCGTGCCCCACCGCGTGGAGGTCGTACGGCTTGGTCACGGGCGAGCGGTTGATGACGACCGCCACCACCCCCTGATCGGTCGTGAACGCGATCACGGAGACATCCGGATCGTCGCTCTCGGCGGCAACCCGGACGGAGCCGGGTCGGACGAAGCGACTGAACTGGCCGAGGCTCCACAGGCGCTTGGTGGGAATGACGCCCGGTTGCCCCGCATCCACATAGACGAGACCGTCCCGATACGCATACTGGGAGACGGCGATCCAATACTGCCACGATGTGACGCATCCCAGGGTCAGGTCCTCTAGCACCGTTTGTGCCAGCACCAAGGCGGAGTCCATGCCGAGGTCTCTTCCACCGCGCATCTCTGTCCACTCCGACATCCAGAGCTTCTGACCAGGCCATCGGGATGCCATATACGCGGCGAAGCGCACCTTGTCGGCCGGCGTAGACCAGTATGAGTGGAGAGAGATGTGGGAGAGCGCGGGGCCAATCTCCGGGTCATCGAGCAGTGGCGCAACCCACTCCTCGGAGCCCTTCCACTGGCCCGACTCTGGTGCCGAGAGAGTAACCTCCGGCAGCTCGGCCTCCTGTAATGCTCGCACCACGGCGCGCACAACGTCCGCTACCTCTTGGGGGGTGTAGTGGGCGCCCTCCTGGCCGTTCTTCGCCTGCCACTCCCATTGTGGTTCGTTGACGGGGCTCAGCCAGCGGATGGGGACTCCCTCCGAACGCAGATGACCGACCACGTCAACCAGGTAGCGCACGAAGTCGCTGACCCGGTTGGGGGAGAGGTTGGACCTGCCGTCGTCGTTGCCGCTCGACCTGCCAGAGATCGTCATGGAGGCCGGTGGGCTGCAGGCAAAGGCCACCACATCACGGGCCCCCGCCTGTAGGGCTGCGGAAAGAACGCGGCGTGCGGCGCGGTCGCGCGTCCAATCGTACTGCCCCCGCTCATCGTAGAAGGACTGCGCGCGTCGCCACGGGTCCGATATCTCGGGGCCTCCGTCCGCGCCGATGTTGTATCGATAGATGGTGAGCCCGATTCCTTCCTGGGGATCGAATAGGACTCGGAGGAGGCGGGTGAGGTCGGGCTCGGGCCAAGTGCCGATGTCCTGGGCCCACCATGCGCCCGAAACGCCGAATCCCTCCATGCTCTGATACCGGCGGTGTGTGTTGATGGTGATGCGCATGCGATCGCTCCTTGTCTGTTCCGGCGTTACGCGATCGGATCCACACTCACCCAGACGGCGTCGATGTTGGCCAGTGGCAGGTTCTGCAGGTCTATCGTGGCCATTGTCAGCCCCTCGGTGAAGACGGCCGCCGCAACGGTAAAGAAGTATGACCCGGTCGTGGTCGTCTTGGAGAACGGAATTTCGGTGATAGGCGTGCCTTTGACGGTCAGCGTGGCGCTCGTGGTCGGGCCCGCGTTGCTGTAATGGACCCAGAGGCGGTACGTTCCTGCTCTATGGATGCGGATCGAGAAGTGGTATGCCTGCGCGGTGGATTGGCCCTGTGCCAGTTGCCGATAGGTTGGTTCGCCGGACGGAGCATGGCCAAGCGCCGTGATCGGATCTGGGGTGCCGAAGGCCGGATCACCGGTTCTGGTAAAGGAGAATGGTTGGGTGCGGACATTGCGCGTCCAGCCCGCACCTTTGTATTGGGCGGCATGGTACACGATCCAGTGCTGATCATCCTCCGGCGATAGGGTGTATGAGGCATGGCCTGGTCCAAACACGACGCTGCTCGATTGGAAGACCGGTTCGGAGGATTTCATCCATTGCGAAGCCTGGAGGGGATTTGTGCCATGGAGCGTGAGTTGGCCCAGGCAGTATGCATTGGTCCAACTGGCGTTGGCAGAATAGATGATGAAGACATTCCCATTGTGCACAAGCGCCTCCGGCCCCTCGTTGATGGCCGCGTGGCTTGTCTCCCATTCATAGGTAGGAACCGAGATCTCAACCCGGGGGCCGCTGATGGTGGTGGGAGAGCTCATGGGTGCAATGTAGAGGTTTTGGGGTCCGCTTTTGGTCTCCGCCCAACCGGACCAGACGAAGTAAAGGTTGCTGTCGACGGTGAGGACCGTGCCATCGATGGCCCAGTGGTTATCCGCTGACGTGATTTGTCCTGTAAAGAGATAGGGCCCCATGGGATTCTCCGTCATGCTCTCGAGCACATACATGCGGTGGGTGGCGTTGTCACCCCTCTGATCGGCGGCGAAGTAAATGTACCAGCGGTTTCCGATGTGGTGCAACTCTGGCGCCCAGATGTCGGCAAAGCCCCCGGATGGTGTCCAGACGATGGCCGACTGGCCCTGTGCGATGTTGGTCAGATCCTTGGAGGCCCAGATCGTGACGTTGTTCCCCGTTGTCATGGTCAGGTAATACATGTCACCGGACCGGATGACCCAGGGATCCGCCCCAGAATTCATGATGGGATTCATGTATGCATCGGTTGGGTACCTTGATGCCAGCAATTCTCCGCACCCTGCCGCTCCCAGAAGCATCAGCGCCGGCATCGCGAGTAGCGTCCTTCGGCGCACGACGGCCTCCTCTCGTGGCGCCTGCATTGGCACACCACGCGTGCTAAAGCGTTCGCGGTTTTCTGGCAGGTTCCCTGCCGCTGATGCAGTGGGGGCAGAACTGGCCCCACTGCATCAGCTGGACTGCCGAACGATTAGGCGGGTCGGTACGGGTGTGAGGTCTGTGGGCGTACCTCCGAGAAGCCGCTCCGCTCCCAAGCGCCCGATGGTGCGCAGCGGAAACTCGACTGTGGTGAGTGGCGGATCGCAGTATCGAGCCCACTCGGTGTCATCAAAGCCGACGACCGCCATGTCTTCCGGAACCCGCAGATGCGCCTCCCGTGCGGCCTGCAGCACACCGAACGCTGCCCGATCGCTGATGGCGAAAATGGCGCTGGGGCGCGGGGAGGACTGGAGCAGTTCGCGTCCGGCCCGCAGACCACCCTCGGTGGTCCATGCCGCTGTATAGGCGGGGACAAGGGTTGCACCGCCTGCCTGCGCGGCCTCCCATGCGGCGCGTGTCCGTTGAAAGGCAGGACCCTCGGCATCGGGTTCAAGGCGCGCTGTGACCAGACCGATGCGCGTGTGTCCCCGTTCCAAAAGGTGAGCGATGGCTTGGCGCGCACCCCCGGCGTCGTCGGCATGTACCAGGTACTCGGGTGGACAATCGGTCGACGGCTGTAAAAGAGAAACCGTGGGACAGCCAGCCGCCGTTAATTCGGTGACCACGCGATCGTTCGGCTCTACCGCGAAGACCAGGGATCCACTGGCCCACCCGGCATGAAAGGCGTTGACGGCGAGTCGGGCACCCGCGTCGACCGCTATCACCAGAACCGAGTCTCCAAAGTGCTCTGCCCCTTCGATGGCGCCTGCGAGCAGTTCGGCTGTGACGTGGTCGTGGACGGTGCTCTTGCGGACGACGAATAGGAGGACGGGGGTGGATTGGGTCCGAAGCGCCGCCGCAACCGCGTTGGGGTGATAACCGAGTCTCTTCATGGCTGCGCGCACGGTGGCCTTGGTCTCAGGGCGGACGCGGGGACTGTCGTGGATGACGAGGGAAACCGTGTTCTGCGAGACGCCAGCGGCACGAGCGACGTCTCTACTGGTGACGCGACTGGGCAATGTGGATCGGCCCCTTTCCCATGCAAGGATTCCGCATATCGGACCTTCTGCCTGCTGCCGAACAGCAGGAGAGCGAAGCGCTGTCCCGAAACGTCGATACGTTACAAAACCCTGCTCGCCCTGGGATTCCCCCTAAGCGAGACAGGAAGGGAGGTCGGCCGACGGGGCGTGGGAGCCCGGTCGGTATGCGGAGTATGCGGGCTTGTATCAATGGTGCGACGACGAGACCATACACGCTGGAGGAGGACCTGGCGGCGGCCAGCAAAGCGGGATTCCCCTTGGTGGAGATCTGGTCCGGTAAGCTTGGCCCATACATTGAGCAGCATGGGGTGCACGGACTGGCTGCAGATCTTAAGGCCCGCGGTTTGGGGGTTGCGGCCATCTGCCCATACAGCATTCGCCTTTTCGGGGATTGGCGGTCGGGCCTGGCCCCGATCGAACGCGCCTCGGAGATCGCGGCGGAGGTTGGGTCGCCACTTTTGCTTGTATGTCCCGATGCTCCGAGCGATACGGAGGCGGGACCCGATGTTTGGGAGCGCGCCGGGGAGCGGGCCCGAGCCTACGCAGAGATTGTGGCCGGTTACGGGTTGCGCTTGGCCATTGAACCCTTGGGGCTTCATCGCTTCATCCCAGGGGCCAAACAGGGCTTGCAGCTCTTGCAGGCAGCGAACCACCCGGCCCTCGGGCTGATGATGGACACCTTCCATTACTATAAAAGTGGCGTGACCTGGGAGGAGATCCGGGCGGTGCCCGCCGCCATGTGGACCATCCTGCACATTAACGATGTGCCCGAAGGGGATCCACGGAGCCTGAATGACCCCGATCGCCTCTACCCAGGGGAGGGTATTCTGCCGTTGGCGGATACGCTCCGATACTTTCAGAGCATCGGCTTTCAGGGGGGCGTGTCGGTCGAGGTTTTTCGCAAGGAGTATTACGAGTTGCCGATCGATGAGATCAACCGCCGGGCCTATGCGGGCGTGACGGGAGTGCTCCGCGCTATCGGAGAGGCATAACGGATCGGGCAAGGGTTGTTGCGGTACATCGGTAACGGTTCCTGCCCGTGGTGCCATCCGCAGACGGGATGTACGGCACGAGTGCACCGACGGGCGGTGCACTCGTGCCGTTTCGTCACGGACGATGGGCGCGATGCATGGCATCGATGACGACCTCCGTGCGGTTTGCCGAAATTCGCGCCAGATGCCCTCAGGAGAGCTTATGGCGGAAAGCGGCACGGTTACGTCGATCGGTGAGCGCTCTGACGAGGCCGGGGCTTGCGCGCAGTGTCAAGAGCGCCCCATAGGCCAACTGCACGAACAACAATGTCGCGAGGCTGACGTGGATCAGGTCGGCCGTGACGGAGATGTGGCTGAGGACCAGATAGGCTCCGCTGGCGATCTGGGCGCAGACGAGCACGAGTGATCCTGTTGCTGCCCGATAGATGTCGGGTCGTACTGACCGTCGGTGGCGCGCAGCCAACCAAAACCCGGTGATGATGGCTCCCGCCGCCAGGGCACCCAACCGATGCGCGAAGATGATTCCCACCAGCCCGTGAAATCCAGGCCACACCTCCCCATTACAGAGCGGCCATCCGCTGCAGGCCATGCCTGCGTTGAGGTGGGCCACCAGTGTGCCCCAATAGATAAGGAGCACCGTGTAGACGAAGGCGATCCAGGCCCAGGTTGTCAGCGCGCGCGGACCAGTGCTGGTTTCCCGTGCCCTGGCATCTAGTTGCTCAATCTGTCGTATCAACACGGTGAGCAGGAAAATCCCGCCGAAGGCCAGAAGGGCAAAGGTGAAGTGTGTCGCCAGAAGTGGTGCCGACTCGTTATTGAAGATCGCTATCGCACCCACCGCCGATTGGACCACAATGAAGATGAATGCGATGGAAGCCAGCCAGACGATTTCAAGCACGCGGCGGTACCGGAAGATGGCCCAGACGGCGGCGACCATGGTGAGTGTGCCACCGATCGAGGCGAGGGCTCTGTGGGTATATTCAACCAAGGACTGCAGGGTTGGACCGGGGACAAACCGACCGTTACAGAGGGGCCAGACCCTGCCGCATCCAAGGGCGGATCCGGTAATGGTGTCCAAAAAGCCG
>JAJYVN010000145.1 GCA_021791995.1 Bacillota bacterium | reverse complement strand
TACCCTGCTACATACGACAAACGCCGGCCGGACTTGGTCGTCCACGCCCCTGACGACTTCCCACGTTGTCGCACTTGGCTTTGCCGATGGCCAGCACGGGTGGGCTCTGGTGACAACCCAAGATGTCCCCAGCATCCTAGGGACGACTGACGGTGGAGGAACATGGAGCACCGAATGGACGGGCCCAACCCAAATTAACGATCTTCAGTCGTTCATGGCGGCGCGGATTTTGGTGTTCAACACCAAGCAGGTGGTGGTGGTCGTCGGCGATATGGTCCTGCAAACGACCGATGGGGGCGTTGACTGGACCACGCTCCCTTTTCCGGGGGGCTTCTCGCCGATCAGTGCCAGCTTTGTCACGCCCGAACAGGGTTGGGTGGTGGGTAGCACTGGCTCCTGCGGCAAAATGTGCGCGCTGGAGGTGCTCAGCACCGCCAGCGCCGGCACGAACTGGCACAACCAGTATTCGTTCACGGTGGCGGCGGGAAGCATCAATGCCGGGATCGACTTTTCGGGAGCCCAGAACGGGTGGGTGTTCGCCAAGAGTCTGGGATCACAAGGTACACTCTACCACACGACCAACGGCGGTCAACTCTGGACCGTCGAATACAGCAATTTCTCCACCGGACGTGACGCCGTCGGTCCGCCAGTCTTTGTCACACCCCAGGTAGGCTGGATCGCCGAAGATGGAGAAGCCGCTCCCCTGCCGGGAGCCGTGTTCATGACCACCGATGGGGGAAAGACGTGGACCGGCGCCAATCAGGGGAATTGGAGCATCCTACAGGTCAACCTGGTGTCTGCAACCGATGGCTGGGCCCTGAGCGACCGGCCTCAGGGCAGGAACTTTCTTGTACACTCCACGAACGGAGGCCAAAGCTGGACCCAAGTCTTGCCGGCTCCCTATCCTAGCGCGGACCTAAGCTTTGTCTCCCCTGAGATCGGCTTCGGCGTTGGCCTACCTTCGGACCCCAGTGCGGTTCTCGGTACCACCGACGGGGGTTGGACTTGGAGCCAGGTCTCCGAACTTCCGAATCGCCTCCAGGCGGTCAGCGTGAGTTTCGCCGACGAAGACGCTGGATTGGTGCTCGCCAACACAACACCGAGCGGTGGCGCTAGAACCCTGCTGACCAGCAGCAACGGCGGACGGACTTGGGTACCGGAACAGACCCCTGCCATCACGGGGGTGTCCACCCTTCCCTTTCTGAAGCTCTTCAAGAATGGGGCCGGTCTGCTCCAGAGTGGTGGATATCCAAACAATGTGCTCGATTCCAAACAGAGCCAGGATGCACCATGGGCCAAGCAAACGTCCCTACCAGGGGGGTGGACAGAGTTCAGCTTCTTGGATACGGAGCACGGCTTCATGGCGCAGAACGGCCATTCCACGGCAACCCTGAGTGTGACAACCAACGGCGGAACCACGTGGATACCCCTGCTGACTCTACCAGCCGACACGACAGTTCAGGCCCTGGACTTCGTCAACGTCGACGATGGATGGATGATCACACAGGTGAACTATCAGGGGGAGCAATTGTGGCAGACGACAGACGGTGGCGAGCAATGGGCCCACTTCCAAGTGACCGCAGCGGAGCACACCATACCGCTGGGGGACAGCCTGCGGCTCGACTTCGCCAATGCGCAGGACGGCTGGCTCCTAAGCGGCAGTTTGCTTTTAGCCACCACCGACGGGGGCACATCATGGCACTTGCTCTCATAGAGGCAAGGCGGGAGCCCCCCGGGGTTCCTCGAGCACTCAGCCATAATCTATTCACACCTCCGCAGAGATCTATCTCCTGGCGGGTCAGTCCGCAGCGCGTGGGTTTGTCCGAGCAAGGGGGTCAACTGGGAATACTGGGCGAGCCCGGAGACGGAGACGCGTGCAAGCACGCTATGCCCTTGCCGAGGCCAGTCCGGTTCGGCGTTTGCCATGGCGGCCCGCCATTCTCAGACTTGGGCTAAGGCTGGGCTAAGGCCCACCAGCGGGCCGACATCATGCCATCAATTACGCCGACGTGTACCACGAATCCCTTGGACCACGCCGCGCTTACCTCAATGGAATGAGCGGCGGCAAAGAGCAGTACTCTCTCGGCTGCCGCTCCTTTCCTTATTCTAGTCTAGAACCCACCGTAATTGCTGTAATTTCGCGTGTCTTGATCAAGCGGCCCGAAACACGAACACGAGATGTTTGGAGCGCACATCTTCGTTCCATAACTGCACTTCCATTACGTGATGGCCTCTCCCCCTTGCGGCGACAGCGAAATTGTCCCAAATGGCCATCCTTTAATGGTGGCACTGTTGTTGTGCAAAACCGTCAGGTCTGTCGAGTGCGAATAAACACCAACTCCCCAACCGCCTTGCGACAGCCCAGCACCCCACGCGCTAAGATAGGCCACGGCATCGCTGACAATCTGACCCGTCATGCTTGACGATGCAATTGACTGACACTCATCAATGTCGTTGTACACCACAATATTGGGAGAAGGAGAGACGCCAAGGTTTGCCACCAGGCTCAATGCGTACGTTGCGTCACTTGCACCGTTGGCCGACGTCCAGTTCAACGTGCCCGACGTCGCCAAACAGTTCCCGGTACCGCACGGAGACGGTTCCTGGTTGGAGTACCAGTAAGTTCCGGTGAACTTCGAGAACAAGAGCACGACCTTCATCCCAGCATTGTGGATGTTCTGTATTTCAGCGGGCGTGAGAGCCTCTATATACCTACCGACCCATTCGACACCGTCATAGGCGAGCGTCGATGCGCCCGCGGCTGAGACTACCTGATCAGTGTCAATCCCATTTCCCGTCTTCGCGCTGCCATAGCACGATAAACTAAATGACACGGCTCTCAGATCCTTTCCGATTGCTATACTCCAACATAACGCCCTTCCGCACCTGACCATTTCCGAAACTCACAACATACTATGGCATCACCTCCTTACAACCCAAGCATGCTTGCGCGGGCACACCGCAAAATTGTGGGGTTACCCGGCGTGAGTGCCCCCTTTGGTGAGGGTGGCGACGCGGGGGCGGCGCATATGCGGGGCACGGGCCGAGAGGTGTGCCCAGCATGCAGGTTGGGAGAGACGTTCGGCACGCAGGGAGAGGACCGATTGGACACCGGAGAGGCTCCAGCGCATACCGGGCCCCTTGCAGCGTAGACCGCAGACCAGACGGCAGGCGGGCTCGACGACGCCCGATCCGAGGGGAAGAGCCTGCGCGAGGTAGGCGGCGTAGTGCATCCGGTCGGCGTTGGTGGTGAAAGTACTCGATGGCACGTCGGAGTTGTGCGCACTGGGTCTCTCCGCGAGGGGTAAGGACGGAGAGGGCGGCCTCGGCGCCGCCGGTGAGGATCGCCTGGGCCGTCGTATCGGCCCATTGGTGGCCCCGGACATCGGTGCCCAGGACCGCATGCGCCACCTCTCAGATGTGCTCTCGGGCATGGTAAAGATCCAGGATCGCGATCCCTTCGATGCCTTCGGCGCGGAATCGGTCGGCGCGGGCCCAGATCCACGGCCCGCCGTCTCCGAGCAGGACCACCTTGAGGGAGCGGGTGGGATGCCAGCCGGCGCGTTGCGCGAGGACCATCACTCGATCATAGAAACGATCGGCGTCCTCGATCCCCGCGCCGTATGTCCGCGGCCCCAGGCGCAACGTTCCCCGACCGGTCTCGGGATTTGTGACGACCTCTGGGCCCAGAGGCGCGACCACGGCCACCTTGACGTCCCGCCATTGTCCCCCGGCGTGGGCCTTGGTCGTATCCATGCCAACCATGAGCACCAAGGGCCCCTGTTCCGCCTCTGGCGTCGGTGGGATCCCCTCCGCCATGTCCTCTTGCATCTCTTGTTCCACGACGGCGCCGATCGCCTCGGTGGCGCGGGCCGCCGTGGCGGCGGTGAGGGACACGCCCAGTGTCTTACGGATCATGGCGGCCGCCCGCTCGAACGACGGGATCTCCGCGCAGGCACCGGTCACCACCCGTGTCAATTCGGGCGAAAGGCAACCCGGCCCGAGCTCCAGGATGGGATCCTCGGGGACCACCCCCTCGCCGCACGTCCGGCACCCGTATTCCGTACGCTGGATCTCCACATCCCCCACCAATCCTACGTACCGACGCGCCCGGCGGTTTCTGACCTCCATCGGCCGTCCACACCGGGGGCAGTCCGGTCGTTCAGCCGCTTGCGCTCGCCACGCCGCCAACCGGTTCACCGTGACCGACCCGACCCTGCGCAACATGCCCTGCACGTATCGCTCCACACCCGCCAAGTCCCGGATCTCGTCAGCCATCCGTTCCAGCGACGCCCGGAGGATGTCCCCCACTTCACGGATGACCGCTTCCCGAGACTGTTCGTCGCTGCCTTCCATGTTCACGCTGGCGCCCGAACCCGTTACAATCAACGATGACCCCTCCACTTTCGGCCTGACGGACTACCCAGCCAAGGCGGTCAGGCTCGGTGGAGGAGCTTTTCTATCCCGGACCCCAATTCCTGGTTCGCATGCCAAACTATATGGGCACCGGAATGTATGGGTCCCGCAATATCCCACAACTTTGCGGTGCGCCCGTTTGCGCCAAAGACAGTGGGGCTGCGATTTTCCGATCAAGCGGTGCCGTTCCCCGCTTTGTGGTTGGCTTCAGGGCATACGAAGATCCAGTTTGACCGTGGGTTGGGGTCGCCCTGCTTTAAAGGCTTCGACCATTGTCTTGGTGAGATCCAGATAGTAGGTTCCCCAGCCACCGTTGCCATTTGCGCCGTATCCATTCAGAGCGGTTGGCTCCATATCATTGCTCAACTCGACACTCCATTGGTCCGGTTGGGCAAATTCATTCCATTGGCAGAGCAGCACGACCTCTGGCCGTGCCCGAAATGCGGTCTGCCACTGGTCAATGTATGTTTGGCCATGGTCACGCGCACCCTCGTTGCCGCCCCAGTCGACTGCGGTGTTTCCTGTGCCCGGATACCCAACGGCGACCGTTACCGCCTCGGCCAGCGACTGAATGCCTTTGGGTCCGGTTACCCGACGGTATGTCACCTGAGGGACACGGTCGATCCAGGACCAGTACCCCAGTTCGTTCCCATGGGTCGTCTCGTCGAAGCCATTCACCCAGCGTATGGAGAAGCGGGGATCATTCCAGTCTGGCGGCGGTGTGGAGCGGGGACCAGTAAATATGCCCAACAGCGGTTTGCCGAGGAAGTCCTGGTAGAGTGGGCGAAGATCCGATTGGATGAAGAGGTTCCATATCATTTCCACTTGTTCCAAAAACGTAGATGTGCCAACCGTGTTTTCATCCAATCCGAGAAGTAGGGCAAATTTGGGCCTGTGGTGCAGTGTTCGGTACGTCGTGGCGAGGGCATAGGTGGCGGACATGATGCCAAGTGCCACGCCATTGCCCCAGTTGGTGCCGAGATTGTTGCTCCAATCAATCAGAAGGAAATCCACGCCCGCACCTGCCAGCCATTGGGCATGTTGCCGGATGACCGTTGGATTTGCTGAGTCGTACGTGCCCAAAATAGGTGTGGCTTCACGGGTCTTCCAACCACGCGCAGGACGGATGGCGCACTGGTTTTCGACGTCGCCGGACATGGTGGCCAGTTCAAGACCCGTCACTCCAGGGAGCGCTTTGCCACTTGCCACCTGGATGGCACGTTCCTTGGTCACGGCTTGACTCATAATGGAGCCGGTGGTTGGTGCGCCGCCCACTGCGCAGGTGAACCAAGTCTCGTACTCCATCGCAACCAAAGGACGGGTATTGGGAGACAGCCCGAGCGCGCACCCCTCGAGGAGAGGGGCGACCGCTAAGGCGCCCATGGCTCGGAGCACCTGTCGTCGAGTCTGGGGAGCCTTCCACATCATGCCATCACCTGCGCCGTATTCCTTATCGAAGAGCGATTCGCCGGGCACGACGCTCCCTCCTGGAACGGTACTACGAGGGGACGGCAGGGCCCAACAAAGCTTGGGCCGGGATCGGGGGGGTGACGAGGGAGCGAGGGAATCGGGATCCGCAACAACCATGGCGGATGGCGGTGCGGACACGCTGTCGTCGCGGGAGAAGACTTCCGTCCGGAACGAGAAACTCCGTGGTTGCAATCGTCGGTTTCCGATAGCCGCGGGGGTGAGATTGATCGGGTGCTGGTGCACGTCGGGATCCATTCGGTCGCGGACACGTTTGGAGCCCTGGGTGTTTGGTCCTGGGTGCTGGAAGACCGAATAGCGATGGATGTAGTCCGCGATGCGGGCATGGATGCGGGCGACCTTGCGCCGCACCATGGTACGGTTGCGCGGGCCCTTCTGCTTGCGGGCCAGACTCCGTTGCGCCCGATCGAACCGCTTCTCGTCCCGGCCGAGAAAGCGTCCGTTTCCCACCTTCTCCTCTGTGCTCCGAACGACGGTATCACCTAACCCGAGGTCGAGGCCAACGCTCGCGTTGACCTCGGGCAATCGGGCAACATCCTCTTCGGTCGAGAAGGAGACGAAGGAACGGCCGGCGGGGTCGTCTCTAACCGTGACGCTGGTTGGTTCCGCACCGGCGGGCCGCGTCCAACGAATGTCGAGCCGCGCGTTCATCTGGGTGAGCGTGCGGTTTCCGTCCTTACCACTGGAAGCCACCGATGCGGTATGTGGCGCTCTGTCGATCATGCTTGCGGTGGAAACGGGTACTGGGCTCGACCCGCGAAGAGGTTCACGAAGGCCGCATTCCGATGCCGCAGGGCCTTGTGCATTGGCACGCAGCAGACCTCGGCCAGACAGGACTTCTCCGGGCACCTCTCTCCGCACCAACAGCCGATCCGTTTCTGCGTCGTCGATGCGCTCGTGGTGTTCGAACCATGCTTGGGTTCGCAGCGCAAGCGCCCCGTTATATACGTATTGGACGCGTCCGAAGGTCTGCGCCAGCTCGCGCGACTGATCCCCTGTAGGGTAGACACGGTACTTGTACGCAGTCCGCTCCACGCTCTGCCTGATACTACATACAACGCGAAACAATCAGCAAAGCAGCTTATCCCCAAACCGAATGGCAGGGGCTTGCGTCGCGTGTCTTTGGCCATCGATCCGAGAGACTTTTGGCGCTGTCTGCCGCTACACCTACCCAATTGGCAAAGAACTTCGCTTAGGTTGGATGCGCGGTAGCGCGCTCAACCCCGAAAGAGGTGGGCTTTCGCGGCGCGAGGCGCTGTCATCAGAACCTGTTGGAGCGACGTGGTCGGACTTGCACCGCCATCGTCCCGCTGGTAGCGGGCCGTGCTACTCCTTGCACTAACGCCGCAGAACTAATCCTCTTCGACGACTGCGCGCCCATTCTCCTGCTGAACGGTGCATGTTTTCGTTCGGGTTGGAGTAGACATCGACGCTTGACATTACGCGCCGGTGATCGGATGATGACCCTATGATAAGGGAACAGATGCTCTCGACAGGGCAAGCCGCAAAACGGTTGGGCATCTCTGTTCGCACAGTTTAC
>JAJYVN010000144.1:5288-7473 GCA_021791995.1 Bacillota bacterium | reverse complement strand
TG
Source organism: Bacillota bacterium (assembly GCA_021791995.1). GTDB lineage: Bacteria > Bacillota > Sulfobacillia > RBS10-35 > JAJYVN01 > JAJYVN01. The sequence continues at coordinate 7,471 of JAJYVN010000144.1, read as the reverse complement.
CATCCATACTCCTACCTTACTCGATCCCTACGGTCCTGTCCAGGCCCCCTTTGGATCTCTCCCCAATGCCAATACCCATCGTCTTCCGGCCCCCCCCACACAGATGTGGGTAATGCAGAGCCCTTCGCATTCTCCATCCCACTGCCGAAGGAACGGCATAAAGGCAAGACGCAAAAAAACCACCATACCTCACGGCAGGTGGTTTCGTCACTCGCTCGCGCTGACCAAGACGACCAAGTAAGTGTCAGCGGTTATCGCGATCTACCAATCCAATATGTAGCATGGGTCGTTGCATGGTGCAATAGGGTGTGGAAGGAGTTTGATTGGGTGCGTTCGAGGGCATGAGGACAACGCACCGGTTGATGGGGGCAACTGTGGATGGTATGATGATACCCACGTCGATGCCGCGTGCGGGTGTAGTTCAATGGTAGAACGAAAGCTTCCCAAGCTTTAGACGGGGGTTCGATTCCCCTCACCCGCTCCAGTGCCACCCACCGGTTGGATACTCGCTGGTGTAGCTCAGTCGGTAGAGCGACGCACTCGTAATGCGTAGGTCGGCAGTTCGATTCTGCCCACCAGCTCCATTGGATCGCCCCAACACCACCTACGCGCGTTGGGAGAATGCGGCCAGAAGCGCCGCGATGCGTGTCATGTGGTGATCATCATGACGGAGGAATCCCTCGACCGTGGCCTGCAAACTCTGTGGGCCGCGTTCCGGATGCGTTCCCTGACGTGCCCAGGCCTCCGGGGACAGCGTGCGGAGCTGTGTCACCAAGTGACGGCGTGCCATGGTATAAGTGCCAAGAGCCACCCGTGCGTCCTGGTAGATGTAACGATGCTCCATGGCCCGCCAGTCCTTCTCGGTCGAGGCCAGAATGGGGTTCGCTTCATAGAGGATGCGAGCCACATAGGCCGTCCAGTGGAGGTTAAACTCGAGGTCAGCCAGGTGCGCCAGAAGGAGGCGTGCACTCGTACCGTCACTCTCGTCACGGTAGTCGAGCGCCTCGTCGGCCGTGCGGGTGACCATGGACGCCAGCCGCTGGGGCCCTTCCGCCAATCGGTGCAAGAGCCGTTGGTGCTCCTCCATAGTTGTCACCAGCCCGCCTCGAAGAGCGTCCACGGGTACGGATCAAGATCCCGTACCCAGGGCTGCTGCCACTGATACTCCGGATGTGCCTCCAGGTGCGCACGCCCCTGGACCGGAATCCCGCATGGCTTACCCCAATGGGCCCACAGGCGCCCACCTGCGGCCAGGGCACTGTCCGTCACAATCCCGTCGATCGCGCCACCAGGATAAAAGGGGCCCCAGTCCCACTCACCAAGACCACCCGCATCCAGGTCAACGTGACCACAGAGGGTTGCGCGAGAGGGCCGCTCGGTGCCGGTGCGCAGATCAAGGTGATCCGCGATGGCCTCCTTCGCGAACGCGACGTCGATGCTCCCGGCGCGCCGTGCAATAAGGTCGTGCCATCTCTGCCAGCGCACGTTACACGAGTTCGTGGCATCACTGTAGTTGAAGAGGGTCTCGCTTCGGACGGCAGGGTCTTGGGCCACGTTGCATCCCACAAAGTAGCCTGAGGAGGTTTTCTGGACCGCCTCGTGCATCGTCGCCAACTCCAAGAGTGCGATCTCGCCGGTGTGGGCGTCCCCCACCATCCAGTCGTTGGCGTAGCTGCCACTATTATCGCGGCGCATGCCATCCATCCAGCCGTCCAGCGAATCCGCATACTGAATGGACTGTCGAGAGCGGATGAAGGATGGAGTTCCCTCAGGGCGCATCGTCACTGCACCGGTGATCGTGGTCTCCGTGACAACGAGCCCCGCGTCGCTCAGGTAGAAGTCGGTACCACTATGGATCGTCCCCGGCCAGCACTGCATGAAGACGCGGTGGCCACTCGAGGGAACAATGTCCAACAGCACCCGCCAGCCGGCAACCATGTACGCGACCCAGGTATTGTGCGCGACGACCAGTCCCCCGTTACGGGTCCAGGCGCCGGTGGCCAAGAAGGCACTGCACCCGCCGTGCTCCTCCGCAGGAGGAAGACGCTGCCCCCGGCGGCGGGCCTGCTCGGCGCGCTGCCAATAGTAGTAGGAGGAGGTGTCGAAGTATCCGTTGAGGGCGATCAGATCCAAGAGGTCAAACTCAGACACGCCGTGTGCGGTGAGCCCCGCCCAAATGCCCT
>JAJYVN010000144.1:0-5278 GCA_021791995.1 Bacillota bacterium | reverse complement strand
CCCCAAAACCCCAAAACCCCATTCTTCAAACATGACTCTTTATGCAGCTTATATAATCACATGATGCGTTCCACCGGGTCTATATGATCGTAGTCTTCCAGCGCCAGCGAGTCGACGCTCGGGTCCACTCCCAGCGACTGGCTGACCGTTATGCCCCCTGCGCTCTCAGTGACGCCTTTGTTGCCGCCTACATCGTGTGCCTCAAAGCCGTTGTTGTCTTCAGATATCTCCTCGTCGATCTCCTCCCGATACTCCGGGGCCAGTTTTTCCTGATAGAGGGATCGGGCCGTCTCGCGAAAGAAACCCCAGTCCTCCCACGTGTGCCGCGCGTAGGCACGGACGCGACCAAACAGGTCCCGGATCTCCGCTGCGAGGAGATAGCCGTTCTGGAAGCCCAAACGGAAGGGATCGCCCTCGGTGTGCAGGCGAATCCACCCGTTGACATCCGTCCGCCACGCGTCACGCGTGTTTTGCCGAACCTCCCGAGCGATCACGCGTCCAACTCGCGATGCAGGAAGGACAGCGACCTCGTCCAGGCATCCGCCGCCGCATCCTTGTCATACATCGGTCGCGTGTCGTTGAAGAAGGCGTGGCGCGCACCGGGATAGACATGATACTCAAACGTTTTGTGCGCCGCCTCCATGGCCGCCGCGAACGCCGGGACCGTATCGGTGATACGCGGGTCCTCGCCGCCGTATATCCCAAGGACAGGGGCCACAATCTCGGAAACCCGGTCCAGCGGCGGGTTCTCCCCGTAAAAAATCACGCAGGCACGGAGCGCCTTGGACAAGGTCGCCAGACGCGCCGATAGCCCTCCCCCAAAGCAGAAGCCAAGGCTCCCCACCAGGCCGGTGTCGGGACGAGCGCGCAGGTACTCCACGGCACGCACCAAGTCCCGCGCGAAGACCGTACGGCGATCCGGTGACATGACATCCATCAGCGTCGTCAGGGCACGCCGCTCGTCGGGTGACAGTTGCTCCAAGCGCGAACGCATGAGCGAGGGATCGCGCTGGACCTCCGGCGGTGCCTCCCGCAAAAACTTCATGCCAGCCATGATGTTCTCGGGGGACATCGCCTCTTTCAACGCGCCGCTATACATATCCGGTGCCAGGGCCACAAAGCCCTCGCGGGCAAAGCGCCGCGCCACATCGCGAATGTGATCATCCAGGCCCCAGATCTCGTGAATCACGATCACTGCGGGCGCGGTGGCATCACGCGCAAGTTCTGGTCGCACGAGAAAGGCATTGATCCGACGGTCGATTCCCGCAAAACTGACGTCTTCGTCGATCATCGCTGCATCCTCCTCCACGAGTCTGGAAGTGCCACGGATTTCTGCACACCGAGGCCCTTCACCTTCGCGAATCGGTGCGGGACCGCTGCGCACCGTGCACATACGCGCGGCCCCGAAGCGCAGAGGCGAAGGCTGCCACCAGGGCCATCCCCGCTGCCACCGTCAGCACGGTGCGCATGCCGTCCATAAACGGAGGACCAATCAGCGAGGGGAAAAAGTGGTTACTGAGCATGGTGGCTCCGGTAGCGGCTGGCAACTGCGCGAGTGTGCTGGGCGACACCAAGTTGCTCATGGGATTATAGCCCAAAAGCGCCGCAAACAGTGCCGCGATGGGGGGAAGGTGCGAGACCTGCAGCGCGGCCTTCGCCGGCAAGCCAATCCTGGTCAGTCCTGCGTACATCGCTTGGGGAAGACGAGCCGCCAAGCGCACTACCAGGATGGTGAAGAAGACCGCGATGCTGAGCATCATGGATGCGTTGAGGAAGGTGGCGCTCATCCCAGAGGCAGCGCCACGATGCTCCGGCGGGACCGAGTTCATAACGGCGGCCGTGTTGGGGGCAGAGAACATACCCTGGCCCACCCCTAAGAGGAAGATGACCCCGGCAAACGGCCAGAAGGCAAACTCCGACCGCAGCCCTGCCAACAGGATGAACCCGACCACATTGACCAACATGCCTGCGGTCGCTAGGACCCGTGCGCCCGCTCGATCAGAGAGCCATCCAGACAATGGTGCCACCACAAGGAAGCCAGCCATCAACGGGGTCATGTCGATGGCAGCCTGCAGGGGGGTCTCCACAAAGGCAACGCCATGCATGGGTAACCAGATCCCCTGCAGCCAGATCACAAGCATGAACTGCAGTCCACCGCGAGCGATACCGGCCAACAGGGTGCTCACATTCCCTGCGGCGAAGGCGCGAACGCGGAAGAGACTCAAGCGGAACATGGGATCCGGCGCGCGCTGTTCCCACCAAACAAACACGCCGAGCAGGAGCACACCGGCGGTGATCAGGGAGAGCACCAAGGGGTTGCCCCAGCCCATGGTGGAATGCCCATAGGGCTCGATACTGTACGTGAAGCCGATCAAGAGCACGGTGAGGCCAACCGCAAAGGTCACGTTCCCCAAGGGGTCGAGACGCTGGCCACGGCGAACCGTTGCAATCTCGCGCAACGCAACGTAGGCCCAAACCGTACCGAAGAGACCGACCGGAACACTCACCAGAAAGATGAGATGCCAGTCCACGGCGGAGAGGATCCCACCCAGCACGAGCCCGATCAATCCACCACCAATGGCCGCGATCTGGTTGATGCCCATCGCCAAACCGCGTTCCTGCGCCGGGAAGGCATCGGTCAGAATCGCGGCGCTGTTGGCCGACAGAAACGCGCCGCCAAAGCCCTGCACCAGCCGAAGCAAGATGAGGGCCAACGCCCCGCGTGTTCCGGAGATCGTCAGTGACGAAAGATACAGGGCCACCGATCCACCGGTAAAGATGAGAAAGCCCAGGTTATAGAGGCGCACCCGCCCAAACATATCGGAGAGTCGACCAAAGGTCACCAGGGAGATGGCGCTCACGATCATGTACCCCAAGAGGAGCCAGAGCAGGTAGCCCGTATTGGCGGGGACCAGGGGATTGATGTGCAATCCATTAAAGATAGCCGGCAGTGAGATGATCATGATGGAGCTATTCAGTGACGCCATCAACACACCGAGCGTCGTGTTGGAGAGCGCGATCCACTTGTAATCAACACCACCCGCCAGATGGTGTCGGGAAGAAATCGGTGCATCCCTCATCGTCTGGCACCGGGGTCACGCTGTTCCAGGGCATCGCGTACGCCAACAAATCCAATGGCCAATGCATCGGTCGCGCTCGCAGGAACCCGGTCAAAGAGGGCCGCAAGCGCAATGCGCTGGCGTTCCCGCGCCGCCGCAAGGGCCTGCTGACCACTTGGGGTCAACCGTAGTGGAATCACGCGACGGTCCTGGGCATGGGACAAGCGGAGCGCCAGCCCACGTTGCACCAGCACGTCCACGCTCGCACTCACGGTCGCAGCCGATAGATCCAGCTGCTCTGCCAGCTGCCCGGTCTGGCAGCATCCCAGATCGATCCACTTCAACAAGCGAAACTGCGTCAGACTCAACCCGTCACCCGTTGTTGCAGCGGTGGCCTGCTGCATCAGTCGCGCCAGGCGTGGCAGAACATCCAACGCCAGCGCCACGGCATTGAGTTGGGCCTCGCTTTGCACGTCCATCCCCACGCCTCCCCTCGAACCATTTCGTTATAAGAACCTTTTGCTGTGCCGTCAAGCGACAACAGACGGGTCGTGGGCGACGCCAGCACTCTGGCGCCGCCCACAGCCGTCCCTACCGTGCGCCTATGGTCAAGCCGAGGCTTGCGTCGGCAACACCCAGCGGCAGTTCCACGCGCGCACCCCGTCGGCTCGACTCGTACGTCGCAAAGATCAGTTCGGTTGCCCGCAGGGCCTTTTGGTAGGAGAGTTCCGGTTCAGCTCCTGTTTCCAGACAGGAGAGGAGGTCCGCAGTGGCCGCAGCCTCGGGATCCGGGAGGGCGGGCTTATCCTCGGGCAGCGTCTCGGGAATCCGCCACCCCGCCTGGTCGGTGCGCCGAATCCGAACCGGGACCTGTTTGCCCTCCCCGATGGGCATCTGGACCTCAATCTCACCCTCGGTACCGATCAGGCGGTTCGCCTCCGGCCAGGGACGCTCCGGCCCCGTGTACAGCAGTCCCTGCACCCCGTTGGCAAAACCAATCCAGGAGAGACCCCGATCCTCCACGGTCACGCCGAACACACTTCTGCCCGCACCGAGGTCAATCTGCCCCATCACCCAGCGTGCAGGGGTCTCGTTGTTATAGAAGTGGAACATGTCAAACCAGTGCGTTCCCCAGTCGTAGAGATTGCCGCACCCAGCCTCCATGCGCACCAGCTGGCCGATCGCACCCTCCCGAACCAAGCGGCGAGCAATGCGAAATTGCGTCGCGAACCGCCGTTGGTGCGTGAAGATCAGCTGAACCCCCGCGGCTTCGGCCGCCGCTGCAATGGCCTTGGATTCGGCCCAGGTGGGTGCCATCGGTTTCTCGCAGTGGATGGCCCGGGTACCGGCCTCACAGCAGGCGATCACCATCGGCGCATGCAGCTTGGGCCAGGTGCAGATTGAGACAATATCGGGCTTGGCCTGCCGGAGCATCTCCTGGTAGTCGGTAAATTGGACCGGCGGTGCCTGTGGGTCCCCATACTGTTCGGCAAAGTCAGCCATGTTTTCCGGCACGATGTCGACCAACGCAACCAATCGGCACTTTCCCGTCGCGGCGTAAGCGCGCCAATGCGTGTGTGCTCGCCCCGCACCCGTGCGCCCTGCACCCCGCGCCCCCACACCCACGATCGCGACCCGATACTCGTTCGCCACCCCGATCGCTTCCTCTCTGGATCCAACACTGGGCGGATGTTCAGCCCTTTAGGGTTTCACTTCGCGCCCGGGCCGGCACTTCCCGCTCGGTAGTGTTCGCTTCTGAATACGAGTTCCCCCGCCCACCTCTTTTGCGGTATGCTATAAGCATCTTGCGTGGAAGACACAACCGAAAAATGTTGCCGCCGTCCGTGAAGGTAGGTGTGGCATACGTATCTCGACGTGGTCGCGACGATCTTCGGGATCCGTATTCTGCGCGACGCGGGGAGACGCCGACTCTTTTGGAAGGTGAGCGGCAGGCGGACGATCCATCGCCTGTGGCCGATCCGCTAAGGAGCCTCCGGGAGGAGTTGGCCTCCAACGCACAGAATGTCGTAGGCTCAGCATGGGCCTACGAAGGGAGCCGGTCGTGCCAAAACCGAATATCCTTTGGATCTGCACCGATCAGCAGCGCGCCGATACGCTGGGCTGCTTCGGCAATCCCTTGGTACAGACCCCCAACATCGACCGCCTGGCAACTTCCGGAGAGCTCTTGGATCACTGCTTCGCCCAGGCTTCGGTCTGCA
>JAJYVN010000143.1 GCA_021791995.1 Bacillota bacterium | reverse complement strand
GGAATCACACGCTGCGTCGCGCCACCAAGCACCTCTCCGCCTGTGATGCGAATCGTACCCGATCCCGCCCCGTGCACGAACGCACCCATGGCGTTCAGCATGCTGGCCAAAGCGACCACTTCGGGATCGCGAGCCGCGTTCCGAATAGTGGTCACCCCCGCAGCCGCCGTCGCGGCCATCATCAGGTTCAAGGTGGCCCCTAGACTGGGACGGGCAAGCGGGATCTCTGTTCCCACAAGCCGTTCGCCGCGCACGCCGATCATGCCATGGTCCTGCCAGACGGTGGCCCCCAGGGCGGTAAACCCACTCTCGGGGAGGTCGATGGGACGCGCCCCGGTGAGGCAACCGTCAGGCAGGACCATGGTGGCAGATCCCACTCGTGCCAACAGTGCGCCCAGAAAGAAGAGGGACGACCGCAGAGCTCGCGTCTGATCCTCAGGCAAAACCACACAGTCGCTTCCGAGCCCCGCAGCATCGACGGTCACAGTCAGGGTGCCATCCGTCTCAGGGCGCGCCGTGATGACAGCCCCAAGCTCCTCGAGAAGCGTGAGCATGCAGTGGACATCGGTGAGAGGCGGTACACCCAGGAGGGTCACCAGGCCTGGGGTCAGGATGCACGATGCGACGAGTGCAAGGGCAGCGTTCTCGGAACCCTGTGCGCCGATCCGCCCACGAATCGCTCTACCCCCCCGGACCGTGTAGCACTCCATCAGCGCCCACCCCTTTTTCGAACCGGCCGAGACGCGCTTCCAACGCCTCCGGTCCGAGCAGCCAGCGGATCTCGGGATCCAGGCGTACCCCCGTGCGCCTACGGACCATGCACCGGGTCCGCGCCATAAGGGCCAACACCTGATCCGCCGTCGCGCACCCCCGATTCACAATGAAGTTCGCATGCAGTGGCGCGATCTCCGCATCGCCCTCCCGCCACCCCTTGCACCCCGCAGATTCAATCAACCGAGCGGCGTAATCTCCCGGGGGATTCCGCCAGATGCTACCGGCATTCGGCCACTGCAGTGGTTGCGTGCGCCGGCGCCTGTCAAGACGCGCGCGCAGGTCGCGTTGGATCGCGGCTGGATCACCCGCGGACAGCTGCAACTCGGCCGAGAGCGCGATTACCGCGTCCGTTTGCAGCCGGCACGTTCGGTAGCCGAATTGGAGATCCTCCGCCGACCAACTCTCGACCGCACCGGTGGGGAGCAAAACGCGCACCGCCTGAACCACGGAAGCGATCTGGCCCTGGGCCGTTCCCGCGTTCATCGCCAGTGCCCCACCCACCGACCCAGGCACACCCGCCAGGGCCTCCAGGCCGGTCACCCCGCGCCGGGCCGCGAGCGCCAGCACGCGAGAGAGATGCGCCCCAGCCCCCACCCATAGCCGCGTGCCCTCAAACACCACGTCCGCACGGGCCCGCTCCAGGGACAGGATCAACCCGTCATAGCCCTCATCCGGGCAGAGCAGATTACTTCCCAAACCGATCGGTCGCCAGGGCACTGCCTCCTCGGTTGCCCATGCCAGAATCGCGCGCAAATCATCCTCGTCTTCGGGTATCCCATACCACCGTGCCGGACCGCCGATGCGGAGGGTCGTCAAGGGGGCAAGCGGTCGGCTGTCCTGGAGCTTGCCACGCATCACCCTATGCGGGTCCGTCACCGCTGGTTCCCCCTCTGCCACAGGATCTCTGGCTTCAGTGTCGGAGCAGGGTCTCGATCTTCCGTACGATCCGATCCAGTGCGTCCGCGCGATAGAGCGACCGAGCGCGCCGCCCCATCTCCGCAAGGCGCACTCGGTCCGCCAGAAGCACCGCGACCTCGTCACCGAGGCGTCTTCCGTCCAGATCCGCCTCCGGGAGCACTAGGGCTCCACCCGCCGCCGCAAATGCATCGGCGTTGGCCTCCTGATGATGATGCGTCACGTAGGGCGAAGGGATCAGAATGGCCGGCCTGCCTACACCTGCAAGATCCGCAAGGGTCATCGCGCCCGCTCGAGCGACCACGAGGTCGCTTGCCGCAAGCAGGTCACCCATGCGCTCGGCGTAGGGCACAAGCAGCACCCGACCGTGGGGACGGTCACGCATCTCGTCTAGGACGCGCTGCGCGGCCGCAGCGTGAGCCCGACCACTCACAAAGAGCAGAGTGCCCCGCTCCCACTGCGGCAACCACTCTGCCAGAAGACGCACGAAAACCGCGGAACCACGGCTGCCGGCCACCATCACCACCAGCGGCTCCGTGCTCCCAAGCCCCAGGGCGGCACGGCACGCAGCGCGGTCGGCAACCAACAACTCGGGCCGCACAGGGTTGCCCGCGATCAAGAGTTTCGCTTGCGGGGGAAAGTTACGGGCGGCTTCGGGCAGTGGCACGGCCACCGCGGCCGCAAAGCGCGAGAGCCAACGGTTGGTGACTCCTGGAACCACGTTTTGCTCCTGGATCAGAAGCGGCGTTCCAGACACGACCGCGGCGATACCCATCGGACCCGCGGCATAGCCTCCGGTGCCAACCACCACCTGCGGGTGAAAGCGATGCACAACGCCAAGGGCCGTTGCGAGGGACAGCCCAAAGCGCGCGGCCCCCGTCACCTGGTCCATCGCTCCCTTGCGGATCATGCCACGTACGGGTAGCCCCACAAAGTCCATCCCTTCGCTACGAACAAGGGACTCTTCCATCCCCCCCGCCGACCCCACGAAGAGCAACTCCACCGGAGCCAGGCGCTGCACCACACGGGCGCCGATCGCCAAGGCCGGGTAGATATGCCCCCCGGTTCCTCCACCGGTGAGAATCACCCTCCGCGCCTTGGCCACGGTCCCCCATCCCCTTAGCGCGCATAGCGCGAGATGTTCCCCAGGATGCCAACACCGGCAAGCGTAAAGACGAGAGAGGATCCCCCATAACTGACAAGGGGCAACGGAATCCCCGTGACCGGAAATACCGCCATCACGACACCGAGATTGATGACGGCCTGGATCGCGAGCATGGCGGTGAGGCTTGCGGCCAGGATCGTTCCAAAGGTATCCGGGGCCGCAACCGCAATTCGGAAGCCCCGCCAAAACAGCAGGAGAAAGAGCCCGAGCAAAAGGACGCCGCCAATCAGCCCCAACTCCTCGCCCAGAATGGCGAAGATGAAATCAGTGTATGGCTCCGGAAGGTAAAAGTACTTCTGCTTGCTGAGGCCGAGTCCCACACCAAACAGCCCACCTGAACCCAAGGCATAGAGACCCTGGATGATGTGCCAACCGGACGTCGTCGCATTGGCCTGCGGGTGCAGAAACCCCAAGAGCCGTTCCCTGCGATAGGGGGACGCGAAGATGGCCGCGCCGAGGACAGGTACGCCCGCGATGGCCGTGAGGACGAGTTGGCGGAGTGGAACACCCGCCACATACAGCATAACCAGGGCCGTAGCCACCAGCGCCGCAGCTGTGCCAAGGTCCGGTTCGAGCAAGATCAGAGCGCAGATGACACCCACCATCCCAAGCGCCGGGCCAGTCGTCTCCAAAAAGTGGTGCATGCGCGCACCTCGGATCGAAAGCCATGCGGCCAGATACAGGACAACGGTCAGCTTGGCCATCTCGGATGGCTGAAACAGAAGGGGACCGATCCCGATCCAGCGCCGCGATCCGTTCACGGCCCGCCCGACGTGTGGAACCAGAACCGCCAACAAACATACGAGCGTGATCCCCAGGACCCATGGAGCAAGGGGACGCCAGCGCCAATAGTCGAACTGGAGACAAAAGAGCATGATCCCGATGCCAAGGAAGGACCAGATCATTTGCCGGATCAGAAAATAGTAGGGACTACCGAAGTCCGAACTGGCGACGACCGAGCTGGATGAGAATACCATAATCACACCGATGGCCAGAATCGTCAGCGCAACAAGCAGCAAGAGGTAGTCGGGCATCCCACGTAGATTGGTCCGCGTCCTTCTCGCTCCGCGCACATCCGTCGTTCCTATCGCAGCCAAAAGCCCACCACCCCCACGAGCGCACAAACACAGGAAAAGCCGAACAACCGAGCCACCAGCGGCACCTCCCGCAAACCGCCCAATTCAAGATGATGGTGCAGCGGTGCCATGCGCAATAGACGCCGCCCCGTACGACGAAACCACAGCACCTGGGCCATCACGGAAAGGACCTCCAGCACGAAGAGCAAGCCGATTAATGGCAGGTAGAGCAATGTTCCGGTCAAGACCGCGATCGCGGCAATCGTTGCACCGATGGCCATGGATCCCGTGTCTCCCATGAAGACACGCGCGGGATTCCAGTTCCACCGCAAAAAAGCGACCAAGGCGCCAGCCAGAGCGAAACCGAGCGCGCTGATCGCCCCCTCGCGACATCCCCAGGCCACAATCCCGAAGGCGATCAACGCGATGCCCCCGGTACTACCGAGCAGTCCGTCCGCGCCATCGGTGAAGTTGGTTCCGTTGGTCGTGCCCAGAACCGCCACCACCGTCAGCGCGACGAACAGCACCGGCGATACCGTCAGGATCCGGTCCGTGAACGGCACGAGCAGGGTCCGCCCCAAACCAGCCCGGAGCGCTGCCGTCGCCAAAAGCCCTGAGAGCAGGAGTTGGCCAATCAGCTTGTACCGGGCCTTCAGTCCCTCGGCCCGGCGACGCACGACCTTCAGATAGTCGTCGGCAAATCCGAGGATCCCGTGGCCTGCCACCACGACCAGTGCCAAAAAGAGCACGCCGTTTTGGGGGTGCAGCGCCCAGGCGCAAAGGAGGGCGGCAGGCACAAAGACGAGGCCCGCGGCCGTGGGGGTCCCGGCCTTGTGCAGGTGGGAGGCGGGGCCTTGCTGGCGCACAACCTGTTCCAGTCCCAACCATCGCAAGAGATCGATCGCTGGCACCATCCCCAGTGCCGTGATCAGCGCCGCGGCTACCGCCGCCGCGATCGGCCCCTGCACACCACCCAAGGCCAGGGCAGCCGATGTCCCGACCTCTGCAAAGGCGGTCGGGTGCTCTCCCGAGACGCGACGGTCCACACGCAATCGCAAGGCTCCTCTCACGCGTCCCTCCGAGCGGCCCACTCGGCGATCTCGTCCACTACGGATTCGAGCCCTACCGCCCTTGATCCCTTGACAAGCACCGTTAGCCCGGCCGTAAGAAGCTCGCCGATCACCATCCGAGCCTGCGCGCTGTCCGAAACCATCCGCACTCGCTGCGCGTCCAGTCCAGCTCGCCTGGCCCCTTCGGCGGCTCTTTGGGCGTCGGTACCCACCGTCACAAGCCAGCGCACCCCCATAGCCGCGACCTCTTCACCCACTAAACGATGGAGATTGCCGCTGTCGGAACCCAATTCGCGCATATCCCCGAGAATCAGAGCGCGATCCTCCGCCTGAGGGCATAGGCTGCGCAGGACCGCCAACGCCGCAGAAACTGAATCCGGGGAGGCGTTGTATGTGTCGTCAACGATTTGAATGGCACCACAGGTGCGTACATTTAGTCTTCCCGCCGCAGGTGCCACTCTGCCCTGGCGCTCGGCTGCCGCCGCCAGGTCGATTCCCTCGGCATACGCGCAGGCCAGGGCTCCCAATGCATTTGCGACTTGATGCCGTCCCACAAGCCGCAGCCGCACGGTAGGGCCAGCACCCGAACCGGCAACCTGCGCGCGAAAACGCCAGGCACCGTCCTCTTCGGCCGCAAGGTCGACCGCCCGCAGGTCAACGGCGGACTCCTTGACTCCATACCAGAGTACGCGCCCTCGAGCGGTCTCTGCCAAGGCATGTTGGCGCGGATCGTCTCGGTTCAGCACCACGGTTCCCTCTGCCGGGATCGCCGCGACAAGCTCGCCCTTGGCCCGCACAATCGCCTCGATCGAACCGAGTTGCTCCAGGTGGCTTCGCCCGATCAGTGTCAGAAGTGCGGTTCGAGGGCGACAGATCTCCGCCAGGTAACGGATCTGCCCAGGCCCCCGCATGCCCAGTTCCAAGGCGGCGTAACGGTGATGCGCCCGTGCACGCAAACACACCAGCGGAAGGCTGATGTCGGTGTTGAAGCTTCCCTCCGGTGTCAAAACCGCCGCTCCCGCGGCGCCGAGTGCCGCTGCCAGGAGCCGGCACGCGCTCGTTTTGCCCACACTACCTGTAACAGCGAAGACAGAGAGCGCGGGGTGGTGCTGCTCCAAATGCCAGCGCGCCAGACGCCCCAGGGCGACCGGAACCGAGCCGACCCGCACAACCCCCACGCCGGATGGAACATCGGTTAAGCGATAGCGATCCGGCGGATCGCGATCCACCAGGATGCCGCTCGCCCCAGCGCGCACCGCCAAGGGAATCAACCCGTGCGCATCCACCCGCTCACCGCGGATCGCACAAAAGAGATCCCCGGACTGCACAGCCCGCGTGTCGACCGCAACGCCGGTGAGAATTGCCTCCGGCCTCCCTGCCAGGATCCGCCCACCGGAGTTTTCTGCCACCTGCCGCAGGGTAAAGAGTGGCTGACCATCCCCCGCCCGGAGCGTGTTCTCCGTTCCGGTCACCGCTGCGCCCCCCGCTGGGAGTATCCGAGATCCTCCAGCACCCTCGTCGCCTCTTCACGATCATCGAAATGGACCGCGCGATCGGAAAAGATTTGGGAGGTTTCGTGCCCCTTGCCTGCAATGACCACCACATCACCAGGCCGGGCATCGGCTAATGCCGCCCCGATGGCCTCGCGCCGGTCCGGCACCACCCGATACTCCCCGCCCGTCGCGGCGCTCGCCCCGGATTCGATCTCGCGAAGGATCGCGACGGGGTCCTCCCCGCGCGGGTTGTCCGAGGTGAGGTACGATCGGTCCGCCAGACGCACAGAAATCGCCCCCATGAGCGCCCGTTTGGTCCGATCTCGGTCCCCGCCGCACCCAAAGACCGCGAGCACTCGATCCTGGGTCAGATCCCGCACGGCGCGCAATACATTCTCGAGCCCGTCCGGCGTGTGAGCATAGTCCACGTAGACCGCAAAGGGCTGGCCCTGCTGAATCGGCTCCAATCGGCCTGGCACGCCGGGGACTCGACCAATCGCGCGAGCAATCGCCCCCGCATCCATCCCGAAGTGCAACCCGACGCAGAATGCCGCCAGCGCATTGTACACATTGAAGCGACCAGGTAGACGCAGGGTACACTCCATCCAGCCTCCGGGGTAGCGAATGCGAAACTGGGCCCCAGTCGCGGCGATGCGCACATCCTCCGCCTGAACGTCCACCGCTCGGCCGAGACCGTATCGAAGCAACGGTAGCCCTGGAGCCAGGGCCGCCTCCATCCGCATCGCCTCCGGATCATCTCCATTGATCACGGCTCCGCGCGGCATGTCTTTAGATGGCGCCCCCAGGACCGGACGTCCCACGCGCTCGAAGAGCATAGCTTTGCTGCGCCGGTAGTCGTTGAAGTCCGCATGCTCGTTCGGTCCGATGTGGTCTTTGGTCAAGTTTGTGAATACCGCCACGTCAAACGCCACCGCATCGACACGATGCTTGGCCAGGGCAATGGAGGACACCTCCATCACGCAGTAACGGTC
>JAJYVN010000142.1 GCA_021791995.1 Bacillota bacterium | reverse complement strand
TGAACAGCTGGGTGGGAAGGGAGGTGGTTTCAGCCAGGGTTCACGCAAAAGCTGCACGAGTCGGACCGCGCCGGGGGGTCCTTGGTTCCGGTTGCCCTTGTTCAGGCAGCCGGTGAATGTAAAATCATACCCATGGGACCACTTGACACCACAGGCCCGATAGGTTACAATGTCAACATCAAGTCACTCGGCTCTCCTGAATCTCCACAAAGAACGGGACAATCCCCCTTCAGTGCCTTCTCTGCGCGATGACGGGCCGACCGCCGCCCATACAGCCGTGCGCACATGCTCGTCAGCACATCGATCATGTCTTGCACGAGGTCGTCCTTGGTCTCTCCCGGATCGACCACAACAAGGCGTCGACCCTGCGCGGCAAGCGTAGATGCGACCTCTTCGGCACCAAATCGCAGGAGCCGATCCCGATGCTCGACGGCCACGATGGCGATCGACGGGTCCGCCAATACCTTCATAAGCTCAGGGCGGTGCCCAGAGCCCTGATCCAACATCCGTTACCGTGCGCACCACCGGCCAACCTTTGTGTGTCACGAACGCCACCACACGCGCGACCTGCCCGTCGAGGTCCGAACGCTGGTCCGACGAGGACACGCGCGCGTAAACCGCCACCCCGGCAGGCTCCTCCTTCGGAGGCTTGACGATGATCGTGCCGGTCGGTAGTTGCTCTACTGGCACAGGCAGCTTGCCGTCGCGGTACATTCGCCACGCGGCTTGGTAGCGGATGCCCTGCTCCTTCGCCCACGTACGTAACTTCATTCATTCAGTATACAACATCTGTCGTTAGACGTAGATCAAGTTGGTCAACAGTTGAAACCCCACATACGGAAGGCCTGGTCCAACACCGTATCGTGATCGAGCCGCGTCGAGCGGAAGGTGGCGGTTCCAGGCCCTCTGGCATTACCGGGCGCACCGTGCCAGCCCACGGCCCCGCGCAGGGTGCATTACGTAGTGATCGTACCTGCCGCTACGGAAACAAGGCTGCTGGATGTGCACCATCTGGCGAAACGCGCTCTTGGTGGACCGCAGTGATTCCCGATGCGGCAAACCGGGGCACCGCCGAGGGAGGCAGCTACCCGGCCGAGCTTTTCACCCCTTCACCCGCTGGTCCTGCCGTGCCAATCTGCACGGCTGCGGTGGGCGTAAAGGAAACTTCCGTAAACGCTGCCGTAGCCCAACCGGCATTCGGTGTGAAGGAGTCGTTATGCGCGGTTAAGAAAAGACCGACATAGCAGCCCGCTATATTGAGGGTGACGGTGCCCGCATGCTGGAATGTTGCCCCATCCGTGGAGGTGAGGGCCGTCCACGTGGTCCCCTTCCGTTGGAGCTGAAGCCACAGGGGTGCCTTCAGTACGTTTTGCGTACCGGGCTGAAGCGGATTCGTGATGTTGGCCTGACCGATGAGACCCGTGGTCGCACTCGAGGAAGGCGCCTGCTGTGTGCAAGAATCTCCGGGGGCCTGCCGATTCGCCAGAACAATCCCTTGGCCACCGGTGATCTCCAGATTCACCTCTGCGCTGTCGTTCGAGAGATCGCCGCGAACCATCAACCCCACCTTGGCCCAATTGCTGAGCACTGGCCCGTTCAGATTCGCCAGACTAGTCACTTCGCAGGTCCAGGTACCCTCACTCGATGTGCTCACTTCGTAGGCAAAGGTGCAATTGTCCGACGTCGACCAAACATCGGCCCCACCCGCAATCATGGTATATCGTGCAGAGCTTCCACCACCGGTCATCTTCCACCAACCAGCGGGCAGCTGCGTATACGGGGTCCCAATACCGATCGGACTGGGAGGGCTGAAGGTATACGCAGAGGTGGACGACGCTGCCTTCTTGATCTGACTTGCGGTGGCACTTTCGTTCGCCGCCACTTCCGCAGCCGCCTTTTCGAAGAGGGCCACCGCGCTTGCCGCCTGTGAGAGCGCTTCCTCAGCAGGAGTTGCACGGGTCAGAATTGTCCTGGTGTAGTTGCCAATCACCTGGTACGCATTATCGCTGTCATAGAGAAAGTATGGATACCCATACCCTTTCCCGGCCTGCAACGCAGTGATAAAAGCGGTCAGATTCTTAGTCACCAGGGGCGGAGCAACCTGCCTGACGCCCGACACCCAACGCTCCAGATACGTACTGCTCGGAGGAATCACCAACTGCAGTTTGATCATCGACTCGGCCCAGTCCTGGCTCGTGGCGAGCCAGATCAGAAACTCTGCCGCCTCATTGGGATGCTTGGTGGCAATGCTAACCCCATTGAAGTCGTGCCCCGCATAGGTCGTCGAATGGCCCACCGGGCCCACCGGATTCGGCCAGAAGTCATAGTTCTGCACTCCCGTCATCTGCGTGACCAACCAAAAGAGCTGCCAACTACCCAACGTGGTCGTTCCCAACTGGCCGTCGTTGAATGCATCCGTGGTGGAGACGCTCGCCGGAGCGATCACCTTTTTCTGCACCAATGGATAGAACCAGTTGGCGAAGGAAAGTGCTGCGGAGGTGTCGAGCCCGCTTTTGGTCCCGAAGTTGCCATTCCCCATCGAGGCACCATAGCTCTGCCACATGTATTCGCCTGGTAGTCCGTTCGCGCCCCACTGGTTACCCCAAACGGATGTTCCATAGGCAGCATTGCCACCGTTAGCGAGGAGATCTGTCCAGAACTGTACCGCCTCGGTCTGGGACCAATCGTTGGCTGGCGTTGCGATTCCAGCGCGATTTACCGCGTCCAAACTCACCAGCACGCAGGTGGTCGAGATTTCAGCCGGCAGTCCAAAGATGCTCCCGCCCGGCGGGGTAAAAAAACCAAGCTGGCCCGCCTGGAACTGACGCAGGTCGACGCCCGCACTCTTGATGGCGGGAGCCAGATCCAGAAGGAGGTTCTCCTCAATAAAGTCCTCGGCCTCATACAGCCCGAAGACATCGGGGGTGCTCGCCCCTCCCCCGCCCAGGATGCCGGCCTGAATCGAACCGGCAACAAGCGGCGTCATCACACGAATGTCTACCCCCGGATGCGCACTGCGAAACGGCTCGGTGTATTGATAGAAGATACTGTTCCAGCCACTGCCCCATCCAACGTTCCACGGCGACCATAGCAGAACAACGGAACCGTTTTGTGGAGTTGCCTTCGCGACGCCGCAGCCCGAAAGCACCAAGCCGAACAGGGATGCGCCGACGGACGTTTGGATCCCTTGCCGCACCAATTGCCGGCGACCCAAGCGGCCCCCACCCTCCGACCCCTCCACTCCGGTCCCCCCAATCCATTGCACACTGCTACGCTTCGGCAGCGTGCCAACGACTTCCTTTCCTGGCCCCCCCTCGGTATGGAACGAACCGACACCAAGCTGGCAATCAACCTATCGAAGGAGTTGACGGCGATCTCTCGGTGGAAGCATGCGTATACGCACCCGAGTGGGTGGATTCCATTCGGTTGCCTGTGAACGCAGGATCACCCACACCGATCACGAAGAACCTATCCTTTGTGGGTTGGCGTAAAGTGTAGCCCACGCAGTATACTCCGGTGGAGGTGGATGGCTTGGTATCTGTATCGGCTCGGTTGATTCGGTTGGGTACGGCAGTAGGGGCGATGGTCGGGTTACTGATGGCGGGCACCTCGGCCTTTGCGGCATCGCCGGTTGCGTCCTGCACCTTTGGGAGCACGCCCTCCTGTTCCGGCTTAAACATCTTAGCTCCGAACACCGGAGACTCACTCTTCACCAGCACTACGGTCGACGGACAGACTGCGGACGTCTTCAGCGTCAACACCACCCCTGGCAACAACCCCGTGGCCTATATTTATCTCGGTGTCGCGTCCTCCAGTAGCCTCCTGGCGGGAAACCCCACCACGCTCTATGCCACCGTGGAGTACTACAACAAGAACACGACCTCCGGGGTCACGTGCTCCTCCACCGCGCTGAACTGCGCCCTGCTCGTCAACTATGACTCTTCGATCGGTACGGGTGTTGCCGCAGCGTATGCGAATGCCACGCCGATCCTGAATGCCGTCAACGGTTCCGGCGCGTGGACCACGCAGGTGTTTACGCTCTCTAGCATCCAGTTCACCGGGGCCGAAAACAATGGTGCGGACCTGCGGCTGGCCGGTTCGGCTGGAATTGCCGTGCATTCGATTCAGCTCTCGGTGACGAAGCCAACGGCGGCATCCACGACAACGTCCTCGAGCACGACGTCGACGGTCGCATCAAACACAGCGTCCTCCAGTACGTCGACCACAACCACAAAGACCAGCACCACGACGGCGACCACAACCGCGAAGACCAGCACCGCCACGACGTCCAGTCTACCGAAGACGGGCGAGAGTACCGCGGTGCCCTTGGCGGGCGTAGCGCTGGTTTCCGCTGGTCTAGCATTGACCCTCCGGCGTCGTTCGCCCAAGTCTTCCGCGTGACGTGACGTGTTCCCCCGTTGCAACGGCGGGGGTGAAGCGGCCCGACCCCAAAAGGATGAGGCCCCCCGGGCACCGACTGGCCTGGGGGGCCTCATCCCATCCAATCCAACATGAGCGAGGAGGGTTGTCCCTGCCCCGCAACGCGGATACCGTTAGGCGACAGGCGCCTGCGCATGCGGATGCGCGGCATCCGCCAAACGCGCGCAGAGTTCCATGTCCTCTAAGCCCATCCGTGCACTCGTCTCGGGCTGAGTCCCCTCCTCGATCATGCGGCAGAATGCCCGCATCTCCTCGGTGAACGCCTCCGCAAAACCCACACGCGGATGGTCCACGCTCCGGTTACTCTCCACCACGAGTTCGCTCGGCGCATGGGTCAAAAACGGCGGCTTGAAACGGAGTGTAAACCGCCCCTGCGGACCGAAGGCCTCGACCGATTCGTCCCAGGGGATGCCGCCGATCTGTGGTCCGCCCATCTCAAGCAGCACCGTTGCACCCCGCTCGCACTGGACCAGGGCAAGTTTGGGTGAACCCTCCCGCGACCAGTCGATCGCACGTACCTCGCCGAACAGGCCGCGCAACACATTGACATCGTGAATCCAGACCTCAATCCACTGATCGAAGGCCCGATTGCGGAGATCATCCAGGGTGGGAGGCGGCGGGGGGGTGCCGGCTGGACGCTGCTCTGGAGTGCGCGGCGCAGGTGGCACTACAGCCAAGGTACCAACGCCTTGGGAGCCCGCAACGAAATCACCGCCAAAGTCGTGAATACGAGCGTAGCGAATCGGCCCAAGGGACTCGCTCGAGAGAAGATCCACGATGTGGCGGTAAGCCGGATCAAACCGCTTCATATAGCCAACCATCAGCCGAGCGCCGGTGCGCTCCGCCGCCTCTACCATCGCGCGGGCATCCTTCAGGGATCCGGCGAGCGGCTTTTCGGTCAGCACGGGCAGGCCCCGCTCCAGGGCCGGCAGGCAGGCAGAGGCATGCCATTGCTTCCCCGCCACAACAACAACCCCGTCCAACTTGCACTGGGATACGAGTTCCTCCGAACTGCCATAGACCTTCGGAATGCCAAAGGCCGCCGCCACACGGTTGCCGAGTTCCATGTTCAGTTCCGCCATGCCGGCGATCTCCACACCACCAAGCTTACGCAGCGATGGCAAGTGAATCCGCTGCATGACACCACCCGCACCCACGACTCCGATCCGCACCATCTGTCTTCATGCTCCCTTTCTGGCACTGCGTCCACGGGGCAATTTCCATCGCTACGCACCTATTCCTATGGAAAGAAGTACGCTTTGCGCATGAAGGAAAAGAGGAGGCGGCCCTGCCGCCCCCTCCGCTTTATGCCTTGGAGGTGGAACTCGCTGATGAGCTTCCTCCCGTTCCGGCAGGTCCGGCGGTGCCGATCTGCACTGCGGCGGTCGGCGTGAAGGAAACATCCGTAAAGGTTGCCGTTGCCCAGCCAGCGTTCGGCGTAAACGAATCGTTGTGCGCGGTTAAGAAGAGGCCAACGTAGCACCCGGCCACATCCAGCGTGTAGCTCGCCGCCTTGTTGAACGTTGTGCCATCGGTGGAGGTGTAGGCCGTCCAGGTGGTACCCTTGCGCTGCAATTGCAGCCAAATCGGGGCCTTGAGGACGTTCTGCGTCCCTGGGGTCAAGGCATTGGTGAGGTTACTCTGCCCGATCAGCCCGGTTGTGGCCGTCGCCGAAGAGGGGCCCTGCTGCTGACAGGAGTCACCCGGCGCCGATCGGGTGGCCAAAACAACACCCTGGCCACCGGTGGCCTCAAGGTTCACCTCATAACTGTCGTTCGAGAGGTCGCCGCGAACCATCAAGCCGACCTTGGACCAGTTGCTAAGCTCAGGGCAGTTGACGTTGGCCAAGGTTGTCACACTGCAGGTCCATGTACCCTCGCTCGCTGTACTCACTTCGTACGCAAAGGTGCAGTTGTCCGATGCTGCCCAGACATCGGCACCGCCCGCGATCATCGTGTAGGTGGCGGATGTCCCCGTCCCGCTGACCTTCCACCAACCCGTTGGCAGTTGCGTGTAGGGGGTGCCTAGACCCGTTGGGCTCGGAGGGCCGAAGGTGTATGCAGAAGTGGAGGATGCTGCCTTCTTCAACTGGCTCGCGGTACTACTGATGATCGCCTGCTCTGCCGCAGCGGCTTTTTCAAACAACTCCAAGGCGGTGGCAGCCTGTGAAAGCCCCTCGGCTGCCGTTGCCGTCCCTGCCAAAATGGCAGAGGTGTACTCGCCAATCACCGAGTACGCCGACCCTGTGTCGTACAGAAACAGTGGATAGCCATAGCCCTGGTTCTCTTGCAACGCACTCGTAAAGGCAGTGATGTTCTTACTCGCCAGTGGTGGCGCCACCTGCTTCACGCCAGCAACGTAATTGTCCAGGTACTTGTTGCTTGGTGGAATCACCAACTGCAACTCGATCATGGCCTGCGCCCAGTCCTGGCTGGTGGCGAGCCAAATCAGAAATTCGGCCGCCTGTTTGGGATATTTTGTGGTGATCGCAGCCCCGTAGAAGTCGTGCCCGGCGTAAGACGTAGACTTGCCGATCGGTCCGATGGGATTCGGCCAGAAGTCATATTCCGTCACGCCCGTCATCGCTGTCACCAGCCAAAACACCTGCCAGCTGCCGAGCGTAGTGGTGGGCAACTGCCCGCTGTTAAAGCCACCCTCGTTACTGACGCTCGCCGGTCCAATGACCTTTTGTTGCACCAACGGGTAGAACCAGTTGGCGAAGTTAACCGCCGCGGTGGAGGTGAGCCCACTGGTCGTGACAAAGTTGCCGCTGGCAAGCGACGCGCCGTAGCTTTGCCACAGGTACTCCCCAGGGATGGCGCTACCCCACATGTTCCCCCAGATCACCGTCCCGTAGACCTGCTTATTGCTCCCCGCGGCCGCGATCATCTGCTTCCAGAAGGCCACGGCCTCGTCCTGTGTCCAGTCGGTGGGGGGGGCGGTGACGCATAGGCTGTAACTTAGCGAAGGACCAGTGTGCAGGCAGCAACGTGGGCTTGCTGGCGCTGGTCCTTTCGCTGTCGGAGGGGGCGGTAGACATGGCGGGCAAGGCCGGGCAGGCCATC
>JAJYVN010000141.1 GCA_021791995.1 Bacillota bacterium | reverse complement strand
TATTCTGAATCGATTTTACGTCGCAAGATTGCCTTGGCACACCAACACCATGTGCAGATCTACCCCGGAGGGACCTTTCTGGAGGTGGCGGTGGTTCAAGGCAGGGGTCGAGCCTTTCTGCAACGCGCGGCGGACCTGAGCTTCGACTGCATTGAGGTCTCGGATGGAACGATCCAAATGTCTCCGGGTACGCGTGATGGACTGATCGACATTGGCCAGAGTCTTGGGTTGCAAGTGTTGACCGAAGTGGGCAAAAAGCATCCCGCTGACCGCGTTCCCCGGACTAATATCCGTGAACAGATCCGGTCCGATTTGGAGCATGGGGCATGGAAGGTCATCGTGGAAGGGCGTGAATCGGGGAAGGGCGTCGTGATCTATCGCGAGGACGGCAGCATCGATGAGGATGAGATGGAGGATATTGCCGCCGCGGTCTCTGATCAGTCTCTTTTGATCTGGGAAGCGCCGCTGAAGTCCCAACAACAAGACCTGATCTTGCGCTTCGGAACCAATGTTAACCTCGGCAACATCCACACCGATGAGGTTCTGTCCGTTGAGGCCTTGCGCGTGGGCCTGCGCGGAGATACACTGCGGGCCGCCCTACTCGCGGGCGCCATTCCGACAGCGAATCACATTGACGGGCCACCGCCTGGGCCGTCCACTGAGCCCAAATGATATGTGGCAACCCCCGGGCCAGGTGAAGCTCTGGCAACCGGACCGGACCGAGACTGAGTTCTCAACGGGCCGAGGGCGAGGTCGTGAGAGCGCTACTGGTAGCGGTCGCTGTACCGGTTGACTGGGCAGCGTGGCCCCGCCTATGCTGGCCGTGCGCAATCCGGACCGGACGTTCCATGGACCGGCGTGCAGGGGCGGTGTTGCAATGGGATTGTCCCCGCTCGTGCCAGATGAGGAGACGGCACGGGCTATTTCCAACCTACTCGCGGCCCGGGAGGCGCGTCCTCTCGGCTCCGGTTGGCCCGGGTGGTCAGGCCGCTTGAATGCCGTTGGGTTGTGGCTTTCCGCCCAGGGCGCCGTCTGTCTTTTAGGGGAGGGTCCCCTCGGACGGCGTGTTGTGGGTCGGGACGGTCTCCCGCTTGAGGGTGTGCATGTTGTAGAGGAGGCCCAAGGTGGTCCCTGGACCGTCGAGCGTTCCACGTCGGCATGGATCGAGGGTGTACCGGCGGTGGAGCGTTGGCGTATCGGGGATAGCGTTTGGTCGGTGGCGGTGCATGCCGCGCCCGCTCCGCTTCTGGCCCACGCCCTGGGGGCGGATGCTTTCGCGCGGCAGTGCCTCAGGGCCTCTGCGGCGGACGGCGCTCCGCCGCTCGCACGCCGGGGCTCTGCGGAGGCATTCGCGCTCCGTGCGGTGGAGGGTTGTCTCTGGGAGGAGGTCATTCGCTCCAAACGGGATGCCGGAGAGCTTGTCCGTATCGCGTGGGAGTTGGCGCTCCTCCGTCGCGAGCGGCGTTCGGCCATGGAGGATGACGACATCGCCGCAGAGCGAGCCGCGGAAGTCCTGCTTGGCCTTTCTGCCTATGTGGGGGCTCAGTTTGCGGCCGCGCTGGGTGGTACTTCACCGCTGAAGGCAGTGCTGCGCCGGTTGAGCACCCTGGATGCGATGGCGCAATGCGCGGCCTGTGGTTGGGCCATGGGCCTTTTGCTCGACGCATGGGAGCAAGTGGTGCCGCCAGGAAGCGCCCCCCGGCGGCGCTCCTGGGCGGGGCGCCCGGAATTTCCGCGGGGATGGCGCACCGCGGTGGCAGAGGGTGTTGTTCGCAACCTGGACGAGATCCTCGAGTCGAGGGTCCCATTTGATGGCGGAGGGCGTGACGATCGCACCTTGGAAGGGGCGTTGCTCCGCCACGCATACGCCGCGCGGCTCACGGCGGCCGCCGAGGCCTTGGCCGCGTCGAGCCGCGCACACCAGACGCTAGTGGAGGCTGTGCTGCAAGGTCCGGGCACGCTGCTCGTATTGGCGACCGGAG
Source organism: Bacillota bacterium (assembly GCA_021791995.1). Taxonomy (GTDB): domain Bacteria; phylum Bacillota; class Sulfobacillia; order RBS10-35; family JAJYVN01; genus JAJYVN01. The sequence goes on along the minus strand of JAJYVN010000141.1, from coordinate 5,558 downwards.
AGTTGGGCGCTCCCACCATCGTCTTCGAAAAGCCACCGCAGGCGGTGCATTCCCGCCTGCGCGTTTACCCGCAGGGGGCCGAATTTCGCTACCGGCATGGCGCGCGGATCTCGATTCGTTCGGCCGTTTTGGCAGAGGACCTGCAGAGCGGTCTCTTGCAGGTGCGCGTGCCGGGGAGACTTCGCCTTTCCGCTGACGGCGGTCCGCCTCCGGCCGAGGCGGACCTTGCCTTTACCGACGGTCTCCGACTTACCGTCGGAGGGGTTTCGGTGGCCGCCGCGGAGGGCGTCATCTCCGTCATGGATGGCGGATTCTTCATCCACCTGAAGCGCTAGGAGACGGAATCGCTAGCCGAGTCGTGGAGCGCATGAGCCACTGTTGGATCGCGATCCGGCAGACCTCACGGTCATCGAAGGGACGGTGCCCCTGCGACGTGGGCTGTCGAGCCTCGTGCCCACGTCCAGCCACGAGAACAAGGTCGCCGGGCTCCGCGATCCAAATGGCTTCGGCAATGGCCTGTTCCCGATCAAGCACCGTGCGGAAGCGCACCGTGCCCTGAAAGCCGCGGGCAACCTCTGCGGCGATTCGCTCTGGGTCCTCTTCGTATGGGTCATCGGTCGTTAACCACACCATGTCGGCCCCTTGTGATGCGATGCGTCCCATGAGGTGCCTCTTGACGGTGTCTCCGTCTGCCCCCTTGCAGCCGAAGACGAGGATGAGCCGCTCCGGCTTTTGGGCACGGGCCGCGCGCAATGCCTCCAAAAGTCCTGATGGGTTGTGGGCGAAGTCGACGACCACCGCGAACGGTTGCCCGCAGTCGATGCCTTCCATGCGGCCGGGAATGGAGCGCACCGAAGCCAACCCCTTGGCAATGGCCTCGGGCTCAATCCCGACGGAAAGCGTGGACACAACCGCAGCCAACGCGTTTTGGGCGTTGTGCTCACCCCGGAGGGGCAGGACGAAAGGCCACACCTGCTCCCCGTGCCGCACGATGAGGAGCGAGCCCGAGGGGAGCGGGCAGGTGGTGGCGGTGAAGTCAGCGGGGGTCCGTAGACCGTAGGTGACCACCTGGCGCCATTCGGCGACCTGTCGAGCCAAGAGACGTCCCGCCCACTGGTCCACGGAGATGACCGCTAGCGGGGGATAGGGCTTGGATCCACCGCGGGGGATAAACAAGCGCCTCGAACTGATGACCGTCCCCCGTGGTCCCTGGGATGCAGGCGAAGAGAAAGCCCGGTAACACGTCCTGGGTGTGTGTGGCGATTCCTTGAATATATGGGGTTCGGACGGACGTGCCGGGGTGCACACGAGCAAACGGGAGAAGGTGCGCCATCGCCCCCAGCGCGAAGCGTCGGTGCGCCGAAGGTGAATTCCGGTCCTCCACGGCCATAGGTACCGCCCCCTTGCCGGATCGTGGTCTGCCGAAGCAAAATATGAAGCAGTATGGATGGGTGAGCCTGGCAGATAAGCCTGACCCCGGTTATTGAGCCTTGTCCTGGGGGTGCACCTTGTGCCTGTGGGGGTTCGGGTTAAAGTGGCGCAAAGAACGAGCGGCCGCACCGGAGCGGTGCGGCCGCATCGACGCAGAGGGCGTTCCGAGCGGGCCTCAGGCCCGGTGGCCACCAATCCCCGCCTCGGCCAGTTGCCGCTCGATCCGACGCAGTTGATTGAGTCGGTGCTCCAGAGACGGGTGGGTCATGAAGAGTTCCATCATCCCGCCCTGGCCCACAGCCGCCGGGATGATGAACATCGCGTTGGCATGTTGGACCGTGCGCAAATCGCGGGTGGGAATGCGCGCCATGCTGCCGCTAATGCGCATCAGGGCCGATGCCAGATCGGCCGGGCGCCCCGTCAACAGCGCGGAGCCTCGGTCTGCCGCATACTCTCGATAGCGAGAGAGCGCCGAGACGAGCAGGAAACTGATGAAATACACCAAGAGCGACACGACAATGACCAATCCGACCGAGTCGCCACGCCTCCGATTCCCGCCGCCAAAACCACCTCCCCCCAAGCCGCCGAACAGGCTCAGGAAGAAGGCGTTTTGGACGATGACGGCAGCGATTGTCGCGAAAAAGCTGGCCATGGCCATCACCGTCATGTCGTGATTGTGAATGTGTGTCATCTCGTGGCCCAGAACCGCTTCCAGTTCACCGGGCTGCAGCCGGTCCAACAGGCCCGAGGTTACGGCGATAACGGCCGTTTTGGGGTTACGTCCCGTCGCAAAGGCGTTGGGCATCGGGGAGCGGATCAGCGCGACACGCGGCTTCGGTAGATTGGCCATTGCAGCCAGGCGACCCACTGCGTCATGCACCTGTGGGAGTTCCGACTCTGAGACCAGTCGTGCCCCGGTCGAGGCTAGTACCAGGCGATCGGAATAGTAGTACTGCGCAAGGGCCAAGCCACCGACAATGATCACAATCAGGGGGAAGCCTACGCCCGATCGGGCGAGGATCACGGCGAAGACGAGGTAGAGGACAGCCAAAAGGGCCATGGTGAAAAACATGCGGAACTGGAGTTGCCAGTCCGTGTGCAACCGACGCTGCACGAAGGTTCCTCCTCTCTGCGCAACAATGGTATTGTACCGCTTCGGCGGAATGCGTGGCGGGGGAGACAAAAAGGCAGACCAACGAAGGCTTTTCCCGCGTCGCGATCTGGCGTAGGCTGAGTGGGATTGCGGAGGAGGTGCGCGTTGAGGCCGTGGAAGCCGTGGCTGCGGCGGTTGGGCTTAGGCGCCGTCGTGGTTGGTGGAATTGCCTTTACAATCGCGGGCATTGTGGGTGTGGCAGTGGAGTTCGCACACGCCCATGCAGCGACGCATAAGGGGGAAGCGACGTCCGCGGTGCAATCGCCGCCGATGATTCGCGTCGCGGTGGGCGGGGCGATTCCCACACTTGATCCGGCAAAGGCCGACGACACCGAGTCGATCTCCGCAGTGCAGTTGATCTACCAGCCGCTTTTTACCTATGGAACCAATGGTCATTTGGTTGGACTCCTGGCCTCCTCTTGGAGTTGGTCGAACAATGATCAGCGCCTGACCGTCCAAATCAATCCTGCGGCGCACTTTTCGGACGGATCGCCGGTGACCGCCGCAGATGTGGTCTTCTCGCTCGATCGCATGTTGGATGCGAGCACGGGGGCTCCCGAGGCGCAATCCTTTTCGGCATTGGTTGGGTATGCGCAACTCCGCCAGGGTGATCCGTCGTCTGGCATCATTGCCACGGGGACCGACACGGTTGTTTTTACCTTGACCTCACCCTTGCCGAGCCTTACGGAATTGCTCGCCATGCCGAGTGCATCCATCGTGGAGGAGCAGCTTGTCTCGCAGTCTGCCGCGTCGTCCGCGCAGTGGTGGTTCGCGAACTCGGCGGGAAGCGGTCCATACGTGCTTGGGCCCTATACCTCCGGAATCTCCCTGCAGCTCCATCCCTCTCCGGACTTCTGGATGAAAGGGGATCCTGGTCCAACGGGTGTCACGGAAGGACCGTACGCCGGCGTGCTCTTCCAGGTGGTTTCTTCGCCCGCGACACAACTGCAACTCTTCAAGGCGGGTCGACTGGATGTTTTGGACCCCTTGGGACCCAGCCAAGAAAAGGAGCTAGGAACACTCCCCGCTGGCGCCAAGCTCTTGGAGGGTTCGGCCCTCGGGTTGAGTTACCTAGGCTTCAACACCTCCAAGACGCCGTTCAATGTGCTTGACGTTCGGTTGGCGGCGGCGTATGCCCTGAACAAGCCGGCGCTCTTGAAGGCTGCGGGAGGAGTGGGGCAGGTGGCCAGCGGTTTGATTCCGCCCGGTATCGCTGGCCGCAAGCTATCTCTTGCGCCGTATGCGTATGATCCCCAAAAGGCGGCCGCGTTGCTCCAGAAAAGCGGGCTTTCGCTCCCCATTCCGGTCGTATTGTTGACGATTGCTTCCTCTGGCACGGTGCAGCAGGGAATCAACGACTCTGCCGCGCAATTGGTGGCCAAGGAATTGGATGCGGTCGGCTTCTCCGTTGCGGTCCGCGCCGAGTCCTGGCAATCGTATTATGATGACCTCCAAGCGGGTCAGGACAATCTTTACCAGGGGAGCTGGCTTGCCGACTATCCCAGTGCGCAGGATTTCTTTTTCAACCTCCTGGACTCCGCATCGATCGGAGTCAACAACGACACCTTCTTCTCCGACCCGGCCTTTGATGCGCTCGACGCGCAGGCGGCAAGCACCGTCACGACTTCGGTGCAAGACGCCCTCTTCGAACGGCTGGATCAACTGGTGTATCAAGAGGTGCCGCTTCTGCCCGAGATTTATGAGGACACGGCCGTTTTGGTGAGTGCTCGGCTGTCGCCCGCCACGCTCCAGACTTTTATTGCACCGCCGCTGATGCCCCGGTACGACCTCGTGCAGGTGCTTGGTTCGAGTTGAAGAAGCGGGGAGGGGTGGCCCGTGGAGGACCAGGAGCAAGCGGAGCGACAACGTCGTCTCCTCCGCTTGGTGTGGCGCTTTGTGGGATTGTTCGCCGTCATCGATATTCCCCTCACAATCGGTGTCGGGATTGCGAGTGGAGCGATCGCATCCGCCATGCATGTGACCCCACCTGCATGGTCCGGCGGTTTACTCGCCTCCCTATGTGCCCTGGTGACGGCCGGGGTGCTCTTCCCGTTTCTGCAACGCGACCTGCGGGAGATCTTCGAACCGCCCAAGGAGGCGGAGCGCTCTCGCCGAAGGAAGTAGGGAGGGCTCCCACATGAAGCGAAAGCGCCCGTTCTGGATGATACTGGTGTTTGGTGTGCTGCTGGTGATCCTCCTTGACGGTTTGTTGGGGAATGCACATTCGTTGATTCCGCATGCCCTGCATTGGACCCCACCCGGCTGGTGGCCGTTCGTTCTCGCGATGGCGGGCGGGACGGGCCTTGGCATCGCATTCCGTCCGCCTAGTGCTCCCCGGCCGGTGAAGGAGGTTCCGGTGCAGCAGATGCGGCGGAAGAACGGAAGACCCATACTACCGCGGCGAGTACGCCGGGCGCAGGCGCGGGACGCGCGGCGGTCCGGGGGTAACGAGCCGTCCTGAACACGATAGTTGGCGCACGACGGCGTCCTCGCCATGCGCGCTGAATCGGCACAGGACTGTAGCATCAACCGCCACAGAGCCGCATACCCCTTGGGTGAGACAAACATTTGGCGACGGGATCCTGCGCCAAAAAGGGGTTGGCAGCGCATGGCAAACATCAAAAAGCTATCTGCGGATCTGCTCGCGGTGGAGGAACCGCTACTCGAGTCATACAGAGAACTGCAAAATGCCGCAAGTGGCAAGGTGGCGACGTCCCTGTGCGCCTCGGTTTGTGAGGCGCAGAAGTCGCAACTTGAGTATCTGCGGTTTTTGGGGGAGGACCTGCCGGCAGAGTTTGTGGCGGTTGGCGCGATTAGTGCCAATAGCGTGAAACTACGACAGGGACCCGGCGGCACGAGTCCCCTCATCTCGGAGCTTCCGGCAGGACTTCCGGTGATCGTTATGTCTTGGAGCGGCTACTGGGCAGCCGTTCAGATCCCGGGTGGCCAAAAAGGATATGTTTTTCGCGACTAC
>JAJYVN010000140.1 GCA_021791995.1 Bacillota bacterium | reverse complement strand
TGAAGGGCTGTTTTGCGAGAAGATCTTTGGCCCAACCAAGGACTGGGAGTGCCATTGCGGCAAGTATAAGCGTGTGCGCTACCGCGGTATTATCTGCGACCGCTGTGGTGTTGAGGTGACACGCGCCAAGGTGCGCCGGGAGCGAATGGGACACATCGAATTGGCCGCGCCCGTGTCGCACATTTGGTACTTTAAAGGGATCCCGAGCCGTATGGGGCTCTTGCTCGACATCTCGCCCCGCTCCTTGGAGCGCGTCCTGTACTTCGCGTCGTACATCGTGCTGGATCCGGGGGAGACGCCGCTCATCGAAAAGCAGCTTCTGACGGAAGCAGAGTATCGGGAGCATCGCGAGAAGTATGGGGAGGCATTCACCGCCGCGATGGGTGCCGAGGCCATCAAGGTCCTGTTGGAGCGCATGAATCTCGAAAAGATGTCCGAGGACCTTCGTACTGAGATTGAGCACGCTTCCGGCCAGCGCCGGATCCGTGCGGTGCGACGACTCGAGGTGGTGGAGGCTTTTCGCAATTCGGGCAACCGTCCGGAGTGGATGATTATGGATGTCATCCCGGTTATTCCACCGGACCTGCGTCCGATGGTCCAGTTGGATGGTGGACGGTTCGCCACCTCCGACCTGAACGATCTCTATCGGCGCGTGATCAATCGCAACAATCGCCTGAAGCGCCTGCTGGACTTGGGGGCCCCCGACATCATCGTCCGCAATGAGAAGCGGATGCTGCAAGAGGCGGTGGACGCCCTGATCGATAACGGTCGTCGGGGCCGCCCGGTGTCGGGTCCGGGCAACCGACCGCTGAAGTCGCTGTCCGACATGCTCAAGGGTAAGCAGGGCCGCTTTCGTCAGAACCTTTTGGGCAAGCGCGTGGACTACTCCGGCCGCTCGGTGATCGTCGTGGGGCCAGAGTTGCACATGCATCAGTGTGGGCTTCCGAAGGAAATGGCCCTAGAGCTCTTCAAGCCGTTTGTGATGAAGAAACTGGTCGAAGGCGGTATGGCCCACAACATCAAGAGCGCTCGGCGCATGGTGGAGCGTGTTCGCGCCGAGGTGTGGGACATCCTCGAAGAAGTGATCGCGGAGCACCCGGTCATGCTCAACCGCGCCCCAACGCTGCACCGGCTCGGGATCCAGGCGTTTGAACCGATTCTCGTCGAGGGGCGCGCGATCCAGGTGCACCCGCTCGTATGCACTGCCTATAACGCGGACTTCGACGGGGATCAAATGGCCGTGCACGTCCCGCTTTCCGCGGAGGCTCAGGCGGAAGCGCGGATCCTGATGCTCTCCTCCGGGAATATCCTGAATCCGAAGGACGGCGGGCCCGTTGTCACCCCCACGCAGGACATGGTGCTGGGCTGCTATTACCTGACCCTGAGTCGAGACAACGAAAAGGGCGCGGGCCGCATCTTTTCGTCCGGCGACGAGGCAATCATGGCGTACGACCTGGGGCAAGTGTCGTTGCACGCCATGATTGCGGTGAAATTCGGCGACGTTCGCGTCGCGACGACGGTCGGCCGGGTCATCTTCAACGAACGCCTCCCTGAGGCGCTGCGTTATGTCAATGAGGTCGTGGACAAAAAGCGGTTGGGGAGGATCGTCGCGGACTGTTACCGTCTGCTGGGTGCGGTGGAAACAGCAGCGATCCTGGACTCCATCAAGGAAATGGGGTTCCGTTTCGCGACGCGGGCCGGGATCACGATTTCGCTGGCTGACCTGGATGTGCCGATTCATAAGGATCAACTCTTGCTGGAGTCTAAACAGAAGGCCACGCAGATTGAACAGCAATACAGCCGTGGTCTTCTGACCGCCCAGGAACGATACGCCGCCATCGTTCGCCTGTGGGAGCACGCGACCGAGGAGATGGAGGCGCGGGTGAAGGGCGCTCTTGCCACGGAAAATCCGGTTTCGATGATGGTCAACTCCGGTGCTCGAGGCAGTTACCGCCAGATCCGCCAACTGCTTGGCATGCGGGGGCTGATGTCGGATCCGTCCGGGCGCACGATCGAGATCCCGATTACGGCCAGTTTCCGTGAGGGGGTTTCGGTCCTCGAATTCTTCACTTCCACACATGGAACCCGTAAGGGACTCGCGGACACGGCCCTCCGCACGGCCGACTCCGGATACCTCACACGTCGACTGGTAGATGTCAGTCAGGACGTGATTGTCCGCGAGGAGGACTGTGGCACGGTATCAGGTGATACGGTCCGAACCATTCGGGATGGCAGCACGGAAATCGAACCGCTTTGGGAACGGCTCGCCGGTCGCTTCTCAGTGCGTGATGTGGTGGATCCCGCGACGGGTGAGGTCATTATCCCGGCCGATACGCTGATTGAGGAGGAGCAGGCCCACGCCGTCGAGGACGCCGGGATCGAGGAGGTAGAGATCCGTACTCTCTTGTCCTGCAAGGCGCGGGTTGGCGTGTGTGCAAAGTGTTATGGGCGCAACCTGGCCACCGGCCAGTTGGTGGACGTCGGCGAAGCTGTTGGCATCATCGCTGCACAGTCGATCGGTGAGCCAGGAACGCAACTCACGATGCGCACCTTCCACACCGGAGGTGTCGCGGGAGAGGACATTACGCTTGGCCTGCCGCGGGTTGAGGAACTCTTCGAGGCAAGGAAACCCAAGGGTCAAGCCGTGATTGCCGAGACCGAGGGCGAGGTCGAACTCGGGGAGAACCGCGGTCGGCGAGAAATCCGCGTGGTAGGAGGCAGTGACACCTTTGCTGCGCATGTTCCCTTTGGTGCTCGCCTGCGCGTGCGGGAAGGGCAGCACGTGACGCCAGGCGAGGAACTGACCGAGGGGCCCATCAATCCGCACGACATCATCAAGGTCAAGGGGTTGCGCGCCGTTCAGAACTATTTGTTGCACGAGGTGCAGCACGTCTACCGCAGCCAGGCAGTGGATATCGCCGACAAGCATGTGGAGATCATCGTGCGGCAGATGATGCGCAAGGTGAAGGTAGATGACCCCGGCGACACCTCCCTTCTCCCGGGGGGCCAGGTCGACGTCTTCGACCTGGAGGAGGAGAACCTCCGTGTTGAGTCGCGGGGTGGCAGACCCGCTGTCGGGAAGCCGATGCTGCTCGGGATAACCAAGGCATCGCTCGCGACCGACTCGTTCCTCTCCGCGGCCTCCTTTCAGGAGACGACGCGCGTGTTGACCGACGCTTCTATTAAGGGAAAGCGCGATTTGTTGCTTGGTCTCAAGGAGAACGTCATCATTGGCAAGCTCGTTCCAGCGGGGACCGGTATGCCACGCTATCGCAGTATTCGGGTTTGGGCGGAAGGCGATGAGGAGCAGGTAGACCAGGATGCGCTAGAGGATACCGTCTCAGAGGAGCTCCCGGAGGTGGATGGCGCTCCGGATCAGACGCTGGCCTCTGCCGCCGGTGGAGGGCAACAATAGTCGATTGACGAGAGTGTCGTGGCAGAGTAGAATACTTGAGCGTGTCTGGGACCGAAACCGGGGTGCATGAGTGTGCAGAGGCAGGCGAACGATGCGTCCGGTCCGGCCGCCGACCCTGTGGAATTGCTCCGCGATCCTCGGCGGCGAGTGGTGGGCACCAAACAGACCTTGCGGGCGGTGGAACGTGGAGAAGCAGCGGTTGTGTTCGTCGCCCGGGATGCCGAAGGACATGTGACACGACAGGTGCTGTTCCTGTGCCGGCAGTGCGGAATTCCCGTGCGGGAGTATGAGAGCATGCAGGCGTTGGGGAAGCAATGCAGAGTAGAGGTCGGCGCGGCTTCGGCCGCGGTATTGAGGGTATAGGGGCGGTTACCGGGCAGGCGAGCGGCTTCCCGGAGACTTCCGGGGAGCCGCTCGCCTGTCTCGGTGAAACGTTGTGGATCCGTTCGAGGAAGTGGGGTGGGGCAGTTGCCAACGGTGAGCCAGCTGGTCCGGCATGGACGATCCAGCGCGCAGGGGAAGGCGAAGGCGCCTGCGTTGCGCGGCAATCCGCAGAAGCGCGCGGTGTGCCTTGTCGTGAAGACAATGAATCCCAAGAAGCCAAACTCGGCTCTGCGCAAGGTGGCGCGTGTACGGCTAACCAACGGGATTGAGGTTACCACCTACATCCCGGGAGAAGGACACAACTTGCAGGAGCATTCAGTTGTGCTGGTGCGCGGTGGTCGTGTCAAAGATTTGCCTGGGGTGCGTTACCACATCGTGCGTGGGGTGCTGGATGCGGCGGGTGTCGAGAAGCGTCGGCGTGGTCGGAGCAAGTACGGGGCGAAGCGAGCCAAGGCGGCGTCCGGCGGGCGTCGATGAAGGCGCGGTAGGCAGGTGCGCGGAGGAGGGGTCCTGTGCCCAGGCGGGGAGCGATCCAGCGGCGGGAGCCAGGGGTCGATGGCGTTTACCACAACGAGACGGTGGCGCGCCTGATCAACAAGGTGATGCGCGACGGCAAGAAGGGGACAGCCGAGCGAATCGTTTACTCGGCCCTGGACATGGTTGGCGAACGGACGCAGCATGACCCAGTCTCTGTGCTCGAGACCGCGATGCGCAACATCGGGCCGGTGCTTGAGGTCCGGGGACGGCGGGTAGGTGGATCCACCCTGCAGGTGCCGAGTGAGGTGCGGGCAGAGCGGCGCGTGAGCGTTGCGATGCGCTGGTTGGTGCGGTTCGCATCGCGCCGAAATGAGCGCGGCATGGCCGCCCGGCTCGCGGGGGAGATTGCCGATGCGGCCAACAACACGGGGGCTGCTGTTCGGCAGAAGGAGGACATCCACCGCATGGCCGAGGCCAATCGGGCCTTTGCGCACTATCGGTGGTAGTTCTCTTGAGGGAGGGGGTGATCCGCGTTGACTGATCTCTTGGAGCGGGTTCGCAATATCGGTATCTCGGCGCACATTGATGCCGGAAAGACCACGACGACCGAGCGTATTCTCTTCTATACGGGGCGGCTGCACCGGATGGGTGAGGTGCACGAGGGCGCCGCCACGATGGATTGGATGGTGCAGGAGCAGGAGCGCGGCATCACCATCACGTCGGCCGCGACCACATGCTTTTGGAAGGATCACCGCATTAACATCATTGACACGCCGGGCCACGTCGACTTCACCGTTGAGGTAGAACGCTCACTGCGCGTCCTGGATGGTGTGATCGCGGTATTCGCCGCGAAAGAAGGGGTCGAACCTCAGTCGGAAACTGTCTGGCGGCAGGCAGACCGCTATCGTGTGCCGCGGATTGCGTTCGTTAACAAGATGGACGTCGTCGGGGCGGACTTCCTGGGAACGATTGAGCAAATGCGAACGCGGCTCGGTGCGCGGGCGGTGGCCGTCCAATTACCGGTCGGATCGGAGGACACCTTCCGTGGTGTGGTGGACCTGGTCACCGGGCGGGCGGTCCTCTACACGGACGACCTTGGCACGCATAGCGAGGAGAGCGAACCGCCGGCAGAGATGGCTGCCGAGATTCGTCGCTATCGGCAGGAGCTGATTGAGGCGGCGGCCGAACAGGACGACGATTTGATGACGCGCTACCTCGATGGCGAGGAGCTCGGTGTCGAGGAGATCCGTCGTGGACTCCGCAAGGGTACGGTCGGCCTCCACCTGGTCCCGGTCTTCTGCGGGGCCGCGTATCGCAATAAGGGCGTGCAACCTCTGTTGGATGGGGTAGTGCATTACCTGCCGTCGCCGCTCGACGTTCCCCCCGTACGGGGTACAGATCCAGAGACTGGGGAGGAACAGGAGCGAGTCGCAGATGACGCAGCGCCGTTCAGTGCCTTGGCCTTCAAGATTGCGACGGATCCGTTTGTCGGTCGGTTGACGTTTCTGCGGGTGTACTCGGGCAAGTTGCGGGCAGGCAGTTACGTTTACAATGCCAAGAAGCGCAAACGTGAGCGTATCAGTCGGCTGCTACGCATGCACGCCAACCACCGCGAGGACGTGCAAGAGGTGGCAACCGGGGAGATCGCCGCCGCCGTCGGGCTTAAGGACACGATCACGGGGGAAACGCTCTGCGATGAGGAGCACCCGATCGTGTTGGAGTCGATGCAGTTCTTGGAGCCCGTGATCTCGATGGCGATCGAGCCCAAGACGCAGTCGGACCAGGACAAGATGGGGGAGTCGCTCACCAAGCTCTGCGAGGAAGATCCAACCTTTCGCGTGCAGACCGACCGGGAAACAGGACAAACCATCATTGCCGGTGTTGGCGAGCTACAGTTGGAGATCATGGTCGACCGACTGTTGCGTGAGTTTAAGGTGGACGTGACGGTCGGTAAGCCGCAGGTTGCCTACAAGGAAACCTTTACGGTCCAGGCCGATGCGGAGGGCCGGTTTGTTCGTCAATCGGGAGGCCGCGGTCAGTACGGGCATGCGGTGGTGCTGTTCGAGCCATTGGAGCGGGGCAAGGGATTCGAGTTTGTCAATAAGATCGTCGGTGGTGTGATTCCAAAGGAGTACATTCCGGCGGTCGGCGAAGGTGTTCGCGAGGCGCTCGAAGGTGGTGTGCTGGCCGGCTTTCCGGTGATCGATATCCGGGCGACGCTCCACGACGGGTCGTTTCACGAGGTGGACTCTTCGGAAATGGCTTTTAAGATTGCAGGTTCCCTGGCCGTAAAGGCCGCCGCACAGAAGGCGCAACCGGCCCTCCTCGAGCCAATCATGTACGTCGAGGTTGTCGTGCCCGAGGAGTATATGGGTGATGTGATTGGTGACCTCAACGCGCGCCGTGGACACGTGGACGGGATCGAGGAGCGCGCTGGGTCGCGGGTGATTCGCGCCTTTGTGCCCCTGGGGGAGATGTTCGGCTACGTTACCGGACTCCGGTCGCGGACGCAGGGGCGTGGCACGTACAGCATGGAGTTTCACCACTACGCTGAGGCGCCGCGGCACATCGCCGAAGTGGTGATCAAGGGTAGGACCGCTAAGGGCGGGTAGTCGGCTCTTACGATGGGTCACAAAAGCGAAGGATGGGGAGGAATCCAGGCAGATGGCGAAGCGGAAGTTCGAGCGCACCAAGCCCCATGTGAACGTTGGGACGATTGGGCACGTCGACCACGGGAAGACCACACTCACGGCGGCGATCACGACGATTCTGAGTAAGCAGAATGCGGACTTGGGATACAAGCCCTATGCTTACGATCAGATTGACAAGGCACCGGAGGAGAAGGAACGGGGTATCACGATCAACGCCAGCCACGTGGAGTATGAGACGAAGGCGCGGCACTATGCGCACGTGGACTGTCCCGGGCACGCGGACTACATTAAGAACATGATCACCGGCGCCGCGCAGATGGACGGTGCCATCCTCGTGGTCTCGGCGGCGGACGGCCCGATGCCACAGACGCGGGAGCACATCCTGTTGGCCCGTCAGGTCGGAGTGCCGGCGATCGTGGTCTTCCTGAACAAGGTGGACATGGTGGATGACCCCGAGCTCCTGGAACTGGTCGAACTTGAGGTGCGCGAGCTGCTGTCGAGCTATGAGTTTCCTGGCGATGAGGTTCCGATTATTCGGGGATCGGCTCTCAAGGCCTTGGAGTCGGGAGATCCCGCTTCCCCAGATGCCGAATGCATCCTGAAGCTCATGGATGCCGTGGATTCTTACATTCCCACGCCGACGCGCGATGTGGATCGGCCGTTCTTGATGCCGGTGGAGGACGTGTTCTCCATCACCGG
>JAJYVN010000139.1 GCA_021791995.1 Bacillota bacterium | reverse complement strand
AAAGATCTTCTCGCAAAACAGCCCTTCACGTTCCGGCTTGAGCGTGCGGTAGTTGATCGTCTCGGGCTTCTTGACCTCGCCCTTGCTCCACTCGCGTATCTTCTCTGGCGACGCCAGTGTGATGCGAATCGAATCGAAGTTATTGACATCGGCCACCTGGTTGTCGGGACCCTCCGCGACATCCTGTCCAAAATTCTCAATGGTTTTCACGCGTGCCGCCCCCTCGCCGATCCGATCGATTCACCACTGCAATGCACACGCCAGCTACTCGTCACCTTCATCCACGTCCGGCTCGTCCTCTTCTTCTTCCACGTCCTCGTCCTTATGGAATCCGGCGCGTAGCCCATTTCGGCCCCAGGGCTCCTCGTCCACCTCGGGCTCTTCCTCAGCGTCCTCGAACAGGTCCGCCGCTCGGCCCGATTGTGCTCCATCCTTAATCTCGACTTCCCGCAGACCGCGACCCTCCACCAGCGGCCCGCCGATATCAAGGTCCAGCTCACGGGCGGCATCGCTCACGTCGTCCTCGCTCTCCTGAATCTGGACCTCATGCAACTCGTCGGCCAAGATCTTCACGTCCAGACCAAGAGACTGCATCTCCTTGATGAGCACCTTGAAGGACTCCGGAACGCCCGGCTCAGGAACGTTCTCCCCCTTGATGATCGCCTCATAGGTCTTCACGCGCCCCATGACATCGTCGGATTTGACAGTCAAGAGTTCCTGCAGCGTGTAGGCCGCACCGTAGGCCTCCAAGGCCCAGACCTCCATCTCACCGAAGCGCTGACCACCGAACTGCGCCTTTCCGCCGAGCGGCTGCTGTGTCACGAGCGAGTACGGACCAGTGGAACGGGCATGAATCTTGTCGTCGACCAGGTGCAATAACTTCAGCATATACGCGTATCCGACCGTCACACGCTGATCAAAGGCGCTACCCGTGCGCCCATCGTAGAGAGCGGTCTTGCCATCCTCCTCAACGCCCGCCTTACGGAGCATGTCGCGAATACCGCTCTCGACCGCACCGTCGAAGACGGGTGATGCGATGTGAATGCCGAGGGCATTGGCGGCACGGCCCAAGTGGGTCTCCATCACCTGACCGATGTTCATGCGGGATGGAACCCCCAGAGGATTTAACACGAGCTCCACGGGCGTACCGTCCGGAAGGAAGGGCATATCTTCGATCGGTAGGATTCGGGCCACCACACCCTTGTTGCCGTGCCGCCCGGCCATCTTGTCGCCCTCGGAAATCTTTCGCTTTTGCGCGATATAGACGCGAATCAACTCATTGACACCCGGCGATAGTTCATCCCCCACGGCGCGGCGAAACACCTTTACGTCCACAACGATCCCGGACTCCCCGTTGGGGACGCGCAGCGAGGTGTCGCGAACCTCACGGGCCTTTTCCCCGAAGATCGCACGCAAAAGTCGCTCCTCGGCCGTGAGCTCTGTTTCGCCCTTGGGGGTAACCTTGCCGACCAGAATGTCCCCGTGCTGCACCTCCGCACCAATGCGGATGATGCCGCGCTCATCGAGGTCCTTCAGCGCATCGTCGCCGACATTCGGGATGTCGCGCGTGATCTCCTCGGGACCCAATTTCGTGTCGCGGGCCTCGCATTCGTGCTCCTCAATGTGAATGGACGTGTATACGTCTTCCTGGACCACGGTCTCACTGACCAGGATCGCGTCCTCGTAGTTGTAGCCCTCCCATGGCATGAAGGCGACGAGCACGTTTTTGCCAAGGGCCAACTCGCCCTGATCCGTGCACGGGCCATCCGCCATGACCTCTCCCGCGGCCACTCGCTGACCACGCACCACAATGGGGCGCTGGTTGAAGCACGTACCCTGGTTACTACGCGCAAACTTCATCAAGGGATAGGCGTCCATCACGCCGTCGTCGCCCAATACGGTAATCTCCCGGGCATCCACCCGTTCCACAACACCCGCCTTACGCGAGACGACAACGACGCCCGAGTCCACCGCCGCCTTGAACTCGATCCCCGTTCCGACCAAGGGTGCCGTCGACTGCAATAGCGGAACAGCCTGGCGCTGCATGTTGGCACCCATCAACGCGCGGCTTGGGTCATCGTTTTCAAGAAACGGAATCAAAGCCGTTGCGACCGAAACCACCTGCTTCGGAGACACGTCCATGTAATCCACTTCTTCGGGACGTGCCGCGCGAAACTCATGCTTGTATCGACAGAGCACCTGCGGCTCAACGAAACGCCCAGAGTCCTCGGCAATTTGCGCGTTGGCCTGGGCGATGACAGCCTCATCCTCCTCGTCCGCAGTCAAAAACACAATGTCGCTGGTGACCACGCCCTCATCCACCCGGCGATAGGGGGTCTCGATGAACCCATACTCGTTGACGCGAGCGTACGTGGACATTGCGCCGATGAGGCCAATGTTGGGTCCTTCCGGCGTTTCGATCGGACACATCCGCCCGTAGTGACTGTAGTGGACATCTCGCACATCAAATCCAGCGCGGTCGCGCGACAGCCCCCCTGGCCCCAGGGCCGAGAGGCGCCGCTTGTGCGTCAACTCCGCGAGCGGATTGGTCTGGTCCATGAATTGGCTCAATTGGCTGCTGCCAAAAAACTCCTTAATCGCCGCAGAAACCGGACGGATGTTGACAAGCGCCTGCGGCGTGATGGCATCGGAATCCTGGATGGTCATCCGCTCGCGAACAACCCGCTCCATTCGGGAGAGCCCCACCCGGAACTGATTCTGCAAGAGCTCACCAACGCTGCGAAGGCGGCGGTTGCCCAGGTGGTCGATGTCGTCGGTGTGACCCACTCCCTGAAAGAGGGTGACCAAGTAGTTGATGATGGCGAGAATGTCCGAGTGCGTCAGCACACGCTGATCCATCGCCGGCTGCTCATTGCCGCGCAGAAACACCTCTACCCCTTCGGCTGTCCGCACACGCACGGTCTCCACACCAGCACGCGTAATGCGATCCGCCACGGGGCGCGTGATTCGCACCTCAGCGGGGGCAAGCACCGCGCCTGCTGAATCCCGGATGTCCTCCACGGGCGTGGTGCCGATCAACCGATGCCGCAGATTGAGCTTCTTATTAAGCTTGTACCGTCCAACCGATGCCAGGTCATAACGTCTCGGATCGAAGAAGAGGTTGTGCAGGTGCTGGCGTGCCCCCTCCTCTGTGGACGGCTCGCCAGGACGCAGGCGCTTATAGATCTCAAGCAGCGCCTGGCCGCTCGTTTCGGTACCATCCTTTTCGAGCGTCGCCCGAACGTTTTCGGTATCGCCGATCGCGGCAAAGATCTCCCCGTCGCTGATGAGCCCAAGTGCCCGCAGAAAGACCGTAACCGGAAGCTTGCGCGTCCGGTCCACACGCACGTAGAGAATACCGTTACTATCCGATTCGAATTCCAGCCACGCCCCTCGGTTGGGGATAACGGTCGCGGTATACAACCGAGCGCCCGACACATCCAAATGGGTGCTGAAGGATACGCCGGGGGATCGTACCAATTGGCTGACGACGACGCGTTCCGCTCCATTGATGATGAACGTCCCTGTCTCCGTCATCAGCGGGAAGTCTCCCATGTAGACCTCCTGCTCCTTGACCTCACCCGTCTCCTGGTTGATGAGCCGCACCCGCACGCGGAGCGGGGCAGCGAATGTCACGTCGCGCTCCTTGCACTCCTGCACGCCATACTTCGGCTCGCCAAGGGCATGGTCGACAAATTCCAGAACGAGATTGCCCGTGAAATCCTTGATGGGATTGATGTCCGCGAAGAGTTCATCCAAACCTTCTCGCAGAAACCACCGGTACGAATTCCGCTGGACCTCAATGAGATCCGGGATGTCCAGAACCTCCTTGATGCGAGAAAAGGTCAATCGCTGCCGCCGCGCAATTGCCGCCGTGGCCGCCAAGTGTCCCATCACCCCTTCTTCGTATCGAAAAGAGCCCCTGCCAACAAAAACGGATTCCGCCACGGGCAGGGAACGAATCATCCATCGAGAACCACCATCAGCATAAAGGGGCTACGCTGTTGTCAGGGGCAGGGAACACCGCAAAACAGGCCCCAAGGGTTGGTTTTACCCCTTACCCAACGGGCAACTTCGAATGGTACGCCTTCGCCATCGACGAGTCAACCAAAAGCAAGTGCACTCCGCACCAACACGTACGTGGTTCGAAAGATCCCAGGACCAGCCCTGCGGATCGCGAGGTCAGAATACGCCAAGACAGTGCGGGGCCTGCGAATCCCCAGGGTGTAACGCGCGGCATTAGAGTGCAGCCTTGCACCCAGTGGTCGCCGAATTGGGACATCCCCGAGCGGGAAGCCGTTGCCGTCTAAACCATTTTCGCCTTCGCGTAGGTGCGGAAGGCTCGAATGACCTCGACCATGACGACCTCACCGACATGTGCGGCGCCGCCGCCAATGTCAATGACGTAGCCATCCAGCTTCGCGATGCCGTGGCCGTGACCAGAAGCGTGCGCCCGTTCAACACGCAACTCCAGACGTTGCCCCTCCCGAACCGGGCGTGATTCGGCCTCCACCGCGGTCCGGTCGCCCTGGGAACGAATGCGCACCTCATCGGACCGACACTCGGAGCTGCCGCGAATGAAGATGCTCCGCCCGGTCTCCTCCTCCATCTGGCGCACGGCGGCGCCGCTCCCTCCGATCAGGAGGGCGGCCACATCCGGGTGGACCTCCACCAGAACAGCCTCCGCATTGGAGTGGCGCAAAGCGCTCCGGATCAACTGCCGAGCCCGGTGCGCCAGGACCCCCTCGGCAGCTATCCGACCGCACCCGTCACACGTGGGGCACGGCTTCGTGAGGATCTCGCGTAGACCCTGCCTTGCCTTCTTCCGTGTCATCTCCACCAAGCCGAGCGAGGTGAGCCCCAGAATCTCCGGCTTACTGTGATCCGGACGGCAGGCTTGCTCCAAGGCCGCAAGCAGCTGCTTGCGATGGGCCGGTACGTCCATATCGATAAAGTCGATCACAATGATGCCGCCAATATCGCGTAGACGGATCTGGCGGGCGATCTCCTCCGTCGCCTCCAGATTGGTCTGCAGGAAGGTCTCGTCGACCGAGTTCTGCCCTACGAAATGCCCTGTGTTCACGTCAATCACCGTCAGGGCCTCTGTCTGATCAATGACGAGCGACCCACCGCTCGGCAGAGGCACCTTGCGCGCCAACGCACGCTCACTCTGAGCCTCAATGCCTTGAGCTGCGAACAGGGACTCCCCATCGCTCGGCACCACCAATTCGAGCCGTTCGGCATAGTGCGGTGCCACGCGGCGGACAACGTCAGCCACGCGGATCAAGCCGTCGCGGTGATCAACCACGATGCGCTGAACGTCCCCGTTCAACAGGTCTCGTGCCATGCGCTGCACGACGTCCAGTTCTTGATACAGGATAGCTGGCGCCTTGGCTCTTTGGGCGTCTTCCTCAATCGCTCGCCACGTCGCAAGCAGCTGTTCCCAGTCTCCTTCGAGATCCTCTGCTGTTCGCTCGGCAGCCGCTGTACGCACAATCAGACCAAACGGTCCGTCCCCCCGCAGTCCTTCCGCTATTGCCCGGAGGCGGCTCCGTTCGGCATCATCCCCCACACGGCGCGAGATCCCGACGTGGTCAGCCCCTGGTACCACCACGAGGTACCGTCCCGGAATCGAAACATGCCGGGTGATCCGCGCCCCCTTACTCCCGCTTGGCTCCTTGGCGATCTGCACAAGAATCTCCTCGCCTGCGCGCACGACGTCCTGGATGCCCAAGCGCGTGGGCGCCACTCCTCCCGGGAGGAGCGGCCGGGCGTCCGCCACAAAGAGGAACGCGTTCCGTTCCAGTCCGATATCCACAAAGGCAGCCTGCATGCCGGGAAGCACGTTTTGAACCTTTCCTTTGTAGATATTCCCCACCAGCCGGCGACTCGAAGGAGGGTCCAAATCCAGCTCCACCAGCCGCCCGTTCTCCACCACCGCGACCACCGGGTCGAAGTCCTCGAAGCTCACAAGGATTTCTTTGGTAGGGTTGGCCGACGCCTCCGTATGGGCAGCGTGACCCCGGCGCCGCCGAGAACGGCGCGCTGGGCGCTCAGTGCCAATTGCCGGTTGCTCTTCATTCAATCCGCTGCGCCCCACCCTTCGGCCCGATTGATGCCCTTCATTATAGGCTTCGGGACGGAGCCTCCGCCATGGGGGGTGCACAGGCGACGACGGCGATTGAGGGCAACACCCTGACACAAGAGCAAGTTCAGGCCCAGGTGCCGGGTCGGCTGCACCTACCTCCGTCCCGAGAATACCTGGCCACGGAGGTCCAGAACGTCATCAACGCGTGTAATGCGATAGCAAACCAGCTGCGCGAAGAGGAACCGCGCCCGCTGTCTGCCGAGCTCATCTGCGAATGGAACCGTCAGATTCTCCAGGGCGACGTCCCCTCGGCAGAAGGTGCGGAGCGCGGAGTATTCCGCAAGCACCAGGTCATGGTCGCAAACTACCGCGCTGTCCCTGCGCATTTGGTATCTCCACCGGTACAATGCCTCTGCTCCCGGTTGGACGGCCCCGACTTCGAACCGCCGAAACAAGAATTCGCCACCGCTTTTGCCATCCTTAAGGCTACGGTGGCACACCTGTATCTCGCATGGATCCACCCGTTCGGCGACGAGAACGGCCGAACCGCTCGGTTGATGGAGGTGTTCACACTCCTCCGATCGCGATTTCCCACGCTCACGGCGCAACTCCTGAGTAACCACTACAACGCCAGCCGAGCGGAGTACTACCGCCAACTCGACCGCACGAGTACGAGCGGAGGACACATCATCCCCTTCCTCGCGTATGCGACTCGCGGGCTTGCCGACCAACTCCAGGAACAGATCGCCATGATTCAGGAACAACAGATCCGCATCGTCTGGGAGACTGTTACACTAGAGTGGATGATAATACAGTCGAAGGAGGGCGCAGAACGACGCCATGCCTTGCTGGTGGCACTGGCGCAACGCGAAGGGTTCACGCGTCGCTCCGAAATAACCGACCTCACCCCACAGCTAGCCAAACTCTACGCCAGTCGAACGAGAAGGACTCTTTCGCGCGACTTGAACGCGCTGATCCAGCAAAACCTGATCCAAAGCAACGCCAAGGGCGATGTTCAGGCCAATGTTGGCCTTCTCCGGCCGTTCATCCCAGGCCACCTATGATCGCGTTCTGCCATCCAGTGCGGACCCAACGAAAGAGACCGGAGGCCCGGGCGCCCGATCCGATCCTTCCATCGTCCGTGTCGGACACACAGGCCGCAGGGCGTCCCCCTTCGAGGATGCCCTGCGGCCTGTGAAGCGTAACCGCTGCGCCTTACCGCTTGAGATCCTTGACCACGGAGTACGTCCCGTTGCCGGTGCTATACAGTGCGACCTCGTCGCCCACCACAAGACCGCTGTACCCGAGATTACCGTTGCTGCTCGAAACGACAGCGCCCTTTTCGCCGCTGATGAAGTACACATTGGCGCCAAAGGTTGTGCAAACATCGCTCGAGCAATCGGAGGCGGGCGCGATCACCGCATCATTGGTACCAATGGCCGCAACCGCAAACGCGGTGTCAACTGCTGCCCGATTTGCCTGACAAACCGCGACAACCGTTGTTCGTGCCGCCCCAATCCGGCTTGCGCCGGTTGCCCATGGTTCCCTCTC
>JAJYVN010000138.1 GCA_021791995.1 Bacillota bacterium | reverse complement strand
CTTGGCCAAGCTACATAGTATGGCGCCCCACAGGGCGCGATCGGCTCGCACCACTCTCCAAGTGGGATGGGACAAGCAGCTCGGTCAAAGCAGAAGAACCCCATCGGTCATGCGTGGCACCACATTGAGAGCATCCACGCGCGCACAGAAGAGAACATCTTCGCGCAATCCAGCCTCTAGGAGGTTCCGCCCGGCCCGGCTCTTCAGAAAGAGTGCAGGGACATCGCGGGCGCTGGCACAATGCAAAAGGCAGGCAGCCATCCCCGCATCGTCGCACTCGACACGGGTGCGGTCGGACAAGCGATCGATCAGCGCACCGGCAACATACGCGTCGTCGATGGAAAAGACACCGTTTGTTCCGGCACATACAATACGCAACCGCTCTGGGTGGCCTCGCACGATGTGCTCCGCCACCGCTCCAAGGTTGAGGAGCGATACCGCCAACACCTCGGCAAAGCCAGAGGAAGCAGCCGATGCAAGGGCACGGCTGCCGTTGGTCGTCGCCAGGACCACCTGTCGACCGCGAACGTGGGGGGCCAGAAAAGCGGATGGCGAGTTGCCCAGATCGAACCCGGGAATCGGGCGGCAGTTCCGCTCCCCGGCCAAAAGGCAGCCAGTATCGCGCGTCTTCCAGTCAAAGGCCGTTTGCATGTCGTCTACCGGCCGTACGGCCCGTGCGCCCCCAGCCAAGGCCGTCCCGATCGAACTCGTCGCGCGGAGGACGTCGATCACCACGGCCCAGGCGTCCTCTCCCGCCGTGTACGCACCTTCGCGGGTCCATGCGACGCTCACCTGCACACCCATCACCCACCGCGCAGCATACCATGACTCCACTCAGTGGCTCGCAATTCGCTCCGGCAAGAGCGTCGACGCGTCCATGTCGGCCGTTTGGGTCTCCTGGATGCGCGCGCCGAGAGAGAGCAGCTTTGGAACAAACGCCTCACAAACACGATCCAACGGCTCTACGCCGCGCACCGTGCTCCGACCCTCTGCCGCGAGACAGGCGATGGCGCACGCCGCCGCCGATCGCGACTCGGAGGCCTCGACTTCGGCACCATGCAATTGACGTGCCCCGACCACCGTCAATTCATTGTCGCGCACCCGCGACGGTGCTCCGAGCGCCTCAAGCGCTGACGCGTAGCCGAATCGCTCTGGCCACACATTCTCCACGATCCGACTGACGCCGCTGGCAGTCGCCAGGACGGCTGCGAGAGGCGGTTGGTAGTCCGTATAAAACGCGGGAAGGGGACCGGTCTGAACATCGATCGCCCCAAGCCCCTGCGGCACCTCGACCTCAACCCAGCCGTCCCCCGAGCGCCAGACCGCACCGCTCTCTTCGAGTTTGCGCAGCCCAGAGGTGAGATGAGACGCCTCCACGCCTCCATGCACGCGGACCCGACCACGCGTCGCCGCAGCCGCCGCGAGGTAGGTGAAGGCCTCGGCCTGGTCCGCGATCAGGGAGTGTTCGGTGCCGACCAACACAGGCCGACCGTAGATGCGCACCGTCGAGGTCCCGGCACCGCGCACGTCCGCCCCCATCTCGTTCAAGAGATTGGCGAGGTCCACGATGAACGGAGCGATGTATGCATTTTCGAGCCGCGTTTCGCCCTCCGCGCGAACCCCCGCCAGCATCGCCTGCACGGTAGCGCCCACGCTCGGCACGTCCAGATACACATGCGCCCCGTGCAGCCGACGGGCCCCCCCCTCTGTGGCCTGCGCCGTCATCTCCACTTCCGCGCCCACGGCGCGCAACACCTTCAGATGCAGATCGAGCGGTCGCTTGCCCAAACGATCACCGCCCGGCAGTCCGACCCAAGCCTGCCCCCAACGCACCAACTGCACCGCCAGCATGTATGTGGAAGCGCGCAAGGACGTGCTCCACTCGGTCGGGACCGGGTGCCAACAGGCCCCGCCTGGGTCAATGCGCACCGACCGATCACTGCGTTGCACCGTGGCACCGAAACTCTCAAGCAGCGCGAGATAGGCCCGCACATCGAGAATATCTGGCACATTGTGCAAAACGCTGGGCCCATCCGCCAAGAGACAGGCGGGAATCGCCGCCAAGGCCGAATACTTCGACCCACCGATGCGAACCGCGCCATGCAGAGCGGATCCGCCTTCGATCAACCATCCGCGCACGATACCGACCCCTTTGCCCGTCCGCAACTTGCTTGGGACGGTCCACGCTATGCCACTTCTCTCGTCATGGGACCACCCATCGGTCCACCGACACGATTCGCATCCCTGCTCTTCACGATACTGCAAAAGGACGGCCACTCCTGGTGTCAACTTCGGGAACGGCTAACGACCTTCGGTGCACCACCCTCCGGCTGGCTCCGCTTCCGTTGGAAGCGGATGCAGAGCCAGGGACGATTGGATAGAATGAGAGGGGACAGGCCTGCTGCGCGAACACAACGCAGGTCGCCCGAAAGGAGAGGATTCCGATTGGCCACGTATGAACTGCCGCCCCTGCCGTATCCGTATGAGGCGCTGGAACCACACATCGACACTCAGACGATGCACCTGCATCATGATATCCACCACCTAGGCTACGTCAACGGCTTGAATAAGGCTTTGGCGGGACTCGCGGAGGCGCGGAAGACCGGCGACTTCGCACAGGTCAAGCACTTGGAACGCGAAGCGGCCTTCCACGGCTCTGGCCATTTCTTGCACTCCATCTTTTGGACCAACATGGGACCCGGCAAGGGCGGCGAACCCACCGGAGCGCTCGCGGAGCAAATCCGCAAGGACTTCGGCAGCTATGAGGCCTTCAAGAAGCACTTCACGGCAGCCGCAGCGGCCGTCGAGGGATCGGGCTGGACCATGCTGTGCTGGGAACCGAAGGCAGGAGAACTCACCGTCCTTACCGCGGAAAAGCATCAGAATCTGACGCAATGGGGCGTTACGCCCTTGCTCGTTCTCGACGTCTGGGAGCACGCGTACTACCTGAAGTATCAGAGTCGGCGGCCCGAGTACATCAACGCGTGGTGGAACGTCGTCAATTGGGATGACGTCGCGGTGCGTCTTGCGGCGGCCAAGCGTTGATGCGTTCGGGGTGGAACGGTAAAACCGTCCCACCCCGATGGCCGATACCCATCGGATCCGAGCCGAATGCGCCCCATGGACGCCCTGCTCTAAGCAACTTCCGCTACGCACTTGGCCCTGCCGCCATGAGCGATCGAGACATGTCGGTCTGCGGCAGGAGCCCGCACGCCCCTGCGGAATTCACGGCATGGAGGTGGTGTTGATGCCCACCCGTCCCCGTTGGAAGACAAGCGTCGGTATTTGGGCGTTCGGCCCCGCTGCCACACGGTTCGTCCCGGGAGGCTATCACCCTGAGTTGGTCGGTGTGCCAACCGAAGAGCGCGTGAAGCGCGCCGTCGAAGGACTGGGCCCACTCGTCAAGGGCTACGAGTTCCACTACGGTTTCGAGCTCAACGAGGACAACCTGCCCCGCATTCAAGCCGCATTGGGGTCCGATCACGATATCTATGCCGTCGCCTATTCGCTTTTCCCCGATCCTCGCTACAAGTTCGGCTCTCTCTCCAACCCTGATGCCGGTTTGCGGGCGGAAGCCCTTGCCCACCACCGACGCGCCATTGACCTAGCCGCACACGTTCACGCCAACTACGTCGTTTGGCCCGGTAACGAGGGATACAACTACAACCTCCAACGCGACTATCAGACCACCTGGAGCCACTTCCTCGGCGGGTTGCAGGAGGTCATCGAGTATGCACGGGAACGCGGGGTCACGGTGCTTCTGGAGCACAAGAACTCCGAGCCGGCCATGCAAATTCTGATGCGCAACATTGGCATGGCGCTCTTCATCATACAGAAGATTCAGGCCATGGGCACGGACACTCGCCACGTCCTCGTCAACATGGACTGGCAGCACCTGATCATGAACAACGAGCCGCTCGGAGAATTCGCGGCGTTGTTACTCCACGAAGGGCGCCTCGGCCATCAGCACGCCAACTCCGGGTGGGGCAGCTTCGACGACGACAACATGACCGGGGCATCCTTCCTGGAACAGACCATTGACTTGGCGCTTGTACTGCAGGAGGGCGGGTACCAGGGCCGAATTGGCTTCGACCTTTACCCATACACCGAGGATCCCATCGCAGCTGTCCGCCGCTCGGTTCTGCAGTGGGAATTTCTTGTCGAAATTGCATCGCGCATTGACCACGATCAGTTGGCGCACGCTCGCGCGACGGCCGATGCGGTGGGAGCCTTCACGGCCTTCTATGCTGCGCTGGGGTTGACCAAGGAGTATGAAGAACGGATCATCGAGGACTGCAGAACGCGCTAAGGGTTGGTGGGGCTCGTGCAGCAGGACAGGATCGGCATCGCGCGCGCTTGGATGCGAGAGCAGGGAGCCGACGCCCTGGTAGTCCGACGAGTCGCCAACTTTGCCTGGCTCTCGGGCGGCGGCAGATCCTTCATTGGTGTCAATGTTGACCTGGGAGCGGCGGCCGTGGTGGTCACCGCCGATCGGGTTGTCGTGGTCTCGAGCAACATTGAGGGGCAGCGCCTTCAGGAGGAGGAACTCTGCGGCCTCGGTTGGGAAATGGTGACGTTTCCCTGGTGGCAGGACGGGATGGACGAATGTCTCCGCGGGCTGATTCCCGCAGGTCGCACACTCAGCGATGTGCCATTCCACGGGTCCACCGATGCAGCATCTGGCCTGGCCTCGCTGCGCGTCCAGCTCTCCCAGGACGACGAACGCCGGGCGATCGAGCTCGGTGCCGACACCGCCTGTGCCCTGGAGGCTGCAGTGCGGAGCATTCGCCCCGGCCAGAGCGAGTTTGAGATCGCGGGAGCGCTCGCTCAGCAATGTCTGCGACGCGGTATCGAACCCATCGTCCATCTGGTGGCAGCCGATGACCGCATCTATACCCGGCGCCACCCGCTACCAACCACGAATACCGTTGCCCGTTACGCCATGGTGGTCGTCTGCGGCATGCGCGGAGGCCTTGTGATCTCCGCAACGCGTCTCTGGCATCACGGCGCACCACCGGATGACCTCGTCCATCGTTGGCAGGCCGCAGCCCTGGTGGATGCCGAGATGATTGCGGCCAGTCGACCGGGCACGACCGGCGCCGCCATCTTCGCGGTTGCAAAGGCTGCATACGCGCGCTCCGGTTTCCCTCTGGAGTGGCAACAGCACCATCAGGGAGGCGCCGCTGGCTACCAGAGCCGGGAGTGGCGCACGACCGACACCGCAACCGAAGTGATCCGCTCCGGCCAGATCATGGCCTGGAATCCATCGGTGGCCGGCGCCAAGAGTGAGGACACCATCCTGGTGGGGGATGGGAGGTCCCTGCCACGCATCATCACCCAGACAGGTGATTGGCCGCTACGCCCGTTTGAGACAACCGCAGGAACCGTTCTGCGGCCCGAGATCCTCATCGCACCTTGATGCGCACCCCTCCTCCGGCGGAGGCCCGCCCGAGGCCTTCGCTGAGGGGGCCCAGCGCTCGTTCACAGACCAAATGGGTGGAAACCGATACGTAGATTGTGGACGGAACCAAGACGGGATAGGTCGGTGTATGCAGCGTCGTTAATAAGCACACCGCGAACTGCCCCGTCCACACCGCGGACCAAAAGCGTCAACTCCGTTCCCTGGCTCTGGGAACCGGGCAGGACATCCGAACTGTTCACGGCGTGAAACCGCCCTGTCATCGTCAGCAGATACTCTGCGGTGCCATCCGTCGTGGTCTGCCCGGGCAAGAGATACGGGATCGCATCTTCCCGACTTGTGAACACCCAACGCCCGGACCGGACCTTGGGATCACCTGCGGCCGTCGCCTCCTCATGGGCGATCCCTTCAAGGGTAACAGAGCCCCACACTGGCGGAGGGACCTCGGATTGCAACGGGGAAGAGGCCACAGGCCGATTGGCGATGTATAAGACAGCAGCAAACAACAGAACACCCGCCGCGATCCACCAGCCCAGCCGAACGTTGGCGGGACGCGGCGGCCTCGGCGCTCGCCGCTCCACAATGGGCCCGGGCACCTGCGCCCCTGTCTCATCAGCCGCTGGCTCCGTATCCAACCCAAACGCTCTCCTCTCAAAGCCCGTCGTCCGGGGACCAGTCTCGTTGCCAGCGAGGGTCCATGCGATCCCGCACGCTCTGATAGCGAATGTCGGTGGACAGCCGAATGCGTCGGTGCGCATCGACATTCTGGGTGGAAGCGTGGATCATGAACGGGCTGTGCACCACCATGTCACCTGCGGCATAGTCCGCCACGAGCCATCGTGCGTTCATCCGGTCCGCTAGAGCCCGAAGATCTCGTGTTAACCACCCGCCCGTCATGGTGGCGTTCACCGCCTGAATCCGCTCCTCCGGCGTAAGGTGACCCGACTCCCGTGCATATCGCGCCTCGAGTTCGCGCCCGAAGGCATCCGATCCCTCTAGATACAAGAGTCCCCCCATCTCCACACTGGCATCACCGATGGGTATCCAGCTGGTGCAGAGGTGGTCGGTGCCCGCCCGCAGATACACGAGATCATAATGGGCACCGGTGCAATGCGGATCCTCCGGAAGTCCCATCCGCAGCAACTTACGCTTGTGCAGATAGCACGGAGCGTCAAAGAGCGCGTCGTAGAAGTCGGTCACGGGTCGCGAGAGACAAAAAGCCTCATACGCGGCCCACCGTACCGTCTCGATCAGCTGTTGACCAACCCGGCGGCGGTCATGTTCGCCGCCGCTCCATACCCCATCCGGCCCTTTGGATCCAGCTGCCAAGAGCCCCATACCCTCCATGGCGGAGAAAAAGCGTCTCCGAAAGCGCCAAACCTCATCCGCATCCAGGAGCCCACGCAGCCAGAGGTATCCGTCACGTGCATAGCGGCTGCGCAATTCCTCCAGAGGCGCGGAGGGATCCGACGGGACCAACCAACCCAACCGCTCCGCGGACATATCAAGTGCTACCCCATTGCTCTCAAGGGGCGGCAGCGGACGAGCTGTCGTCTGTGCCAACAACTAGAGCACCATCCCCTCGGCGAATCGCTCCCCCAACGCTTGAATCTTGAATACACCACCGCATGTCGACATCCTTCAGGGGCGCAGGCAGAGAGCCGTCCAATGATCACTCCTCCGAGTCCCTCCGTGCCGCAACACCGCCTTCATGGTGCTGTAAAAGATCAGCAAGTGCCACATCGACCTCCCGTAGGGTGTCGGGCGAGAGGTCGGACCCCTTGCGAACAGTCAGTCCCACTTGCAGGGAGACCTCTCCCTCGCGGAGGAGGGGCCCCAGCACACGTCTCCGGAAGGGGGCCCAGTTACGGGCCGGCAACTCTCCCTCCCAATGAAATGCCTGTGACAATCCAGTCAGCGCTTGGCGTTGGAAGGCATCGGTGCCTGCACGCCGCACCAAGGCATCGCGCGCAATCACCACATCCTCGGCACACATGGTCTCGCCCGCCACTGTGCGGCCCGAAGGGCTGCGATAGGTCAGCAGGCCCTCGCTCACCCCGCGCGCCACAGCAGCACAAACGGCTTGTTCCGGTCGCATCAGGCGTGGCAAACGCGGCGCGGAGAAGAAGGCGTCGCGGATCGCAGACGTGTTCCAAACGTCCACCGCCGGGGGCCAATGGCGGAGAATAAAGCCAGGAGAAACCTCTCCGACCAGAAAGCCAACCGTGCCAAGGGTGGAGAGCACCGCATCGGGAGGCGAAGCCGCGTTCGTATTGACAGCCAGATCGGTCCATTGCCCATCCTGC
>JAJYVN010000137.1 GCA_021791995.1 Bacillota bacterium | reverse complement strand
GCACGATCTTCACCGGCAGGTTATAGGCACCGATTACGGCAAGCTCCTGGATCGTCATTTGAATGCTGCCGTCTCCCGCCATGCACACCACCGTGTCCTTCGGACAGGCCAACTGCGCACCAATGGCCGCTGGCAGGCCAAAGCCCATCGTCCCGAGCCCGCCCGAGGTGATGAAGCGGCCTGGACGGTCAAAGGCGTAGTGTTGGGCGGCCCACATCTGATGCTGCCCAACATCCGTCACCACAATCGCTTGCCCCCCCGTCGCCCGGTAGATCGCGCGCACCGTTTCCGGTCCCGTGATCCGACCGTCGGCGACATGGTCCTCCGGATAGCCGAAAGGACGGCCCACCTCGGGATGGAGGGAGGCGGGGATCTCTGGCAGCCACGGATGACGCACATCCCGGCTAGCGAGCAGTGGAAGCAACTGACGCAGCACGACGCCCACGTCACCCACCAACGCTACGTATGCTGGGACGTTCTTGCCGATTTCCGCCGCGTCGATGTCGACGTGCAGGATCTTGGCTCCCTCCGCAAAATGGTCGAGCGCACCGGTCACGCGGTCATCAAAGCGAACCCCGAGGCCGATCAATAGGTCGGTCTGTGTGGTCGCAATGTTGGCGATCGGCGTGCCGTGCATCCCCATCATGCCGAGATGCGCCTTGTGGTTTCCGGGGAAGCCACCGAGGCCCATCAGAGTGGAGATCACTGGACATCCAAGTGCCTCTGCCAGGGCCATAACCTCACGCCCGGCACGCGACTTGACAACGCCCCCGCCCACCATCACCAATGGCCGCTCTGCGGCCTCCAGCGCGTGCACCGCCCGCTCTAAGTCCCGTTGCGAGACCGGCGGCGGAACGGGCTGGTAACCACGCAGCACTGGATCGCCTTCCGGCCATTCGGCCAACGACGACTCCGACGTAACGTTCTTCGGCAAATCGACCAGTACGGGACCACGGCGACCGGTGCCAGCGATGTAGAAGGCCTCGTGCAGTATACGCGGCACATCTGCGGTGCGCCGCACCATATAGCTGTGTTTGACCACCGGCATCGTGATGCCAACGGTGTCTGCCTCCTGAAAGGCGTCCGACCCCAGAACCGGCAATCCAACCTGTCCTGTGAGCGCAACGATGCCAATCGAGTCCATGTTGGCATTCGCCAACCCTGTCACCGTATTGGTCGCACCCGGCCCGGACGTCGCGATGCAGACCCCCACTCGCCCGCTGGCGCGGGCGAACCCGTCTGCGGCATGCACGGCCCCCTGCTCATGGCGCATCAAATAGTGACGAATCGCGGAGCCATGCAAGGCATCGTAGACGGGCAGGATCGCCCCCCCGGGGTGACCAAATACAATATCGGCACCCTCCCGCAAAAGTCCCTGCACCACCATCTCTGCCCCGGTCATCTTGGAGCCCATCGCCGCCGCCTCCTCTCTCTGCAACTGGCTTCCCTGGGCCTCAACCGATAGGCGTCCCTTCGGCCTGCACGAATGCACGGAAGCGCCGAATCAACTCTACCGTCACCGGTCCAGGTTCCCCGGAGCCAATCACCCGCTCGTCACATCGTACCACTGGAATCACTTCCGCGGCGGTGCCCGTCAAAAAACACTCGTCCGCGGTCCAGAGATCGAACCGGGTCAAGACTTCCTCCCGCACAGGGACGCCCGCATCGCGGGCAATGTCCATGACCACCTCGCGTGTAATGCCTTCCAGGATCCCCACCCAGGGGGGCGGGGTCCGCAGAATGCCGCCTCGCACCACAAAAATGTTATCGCCCGTGCACTCGACGACCTGGCCCTCCGCGTTGAGCATTACAGCCTCAGCCACCCCCGCAGAATTGGCTTCGATCTTGGCGAGGATGTTGTTTAGGTAGTTGAGGGACTTGATCCGGGGATTCAGTTGATCGGTCCCGGTTCGCCGCGTCGGCACGGTCACAACGGCCATCCCTCGGGCATAGAGCTCAGCCGGATACAACGAGATGGCGTCCGCGATGCACACCACCGTCGCCTTTGCGCACTTGCGCGGATCAAGCCCCAAGTCCCCCACACCACGCGAAACCACCAGACGGATGTATGCGTCGCTCAGGTGGTTGCGGCGGCAGGATTCCCGCACAATGTCCGCCATCTCGTCGGGCGGGATGGGAACATCCAGCATGAGTGCCTTCGCGGAGGCATAGAGCCGGTCGAGGTGTTGTTGAAGCCGGAAGACCCGGCCAGAGTATGCACGGATCCCCTCGAACACCCCATCCCCATACAGAAATCCGTGATCAAAAACAGAGACCTTCGCCTCGCGCTTCAGATAGAACGCACCATCGATGAAAACAACGCTCTCCATGCCGGCCTCCCCAGGCCCCGTGTTTTCCGCTTTCGACCAGACGAGAGACGGCACCCGCCACCAGGGAACTTACGCCAGACGACGACGGACCTCCTGACCAAAAGCAGCCGTCGAGACAACATGGTCTCCGGAACCCGCCACATCCATGGTCCGGATTCCGTCGTCCAAGACCGACCCAATCGCTGCCTCCAACCGAGCAGCTTCATCCGGATGATCCAGGCTGTAGCGCAAAAGCAGGGCAAGGCTCAGAAGGCTCCCCACCGGATTCGCCTTGCCCTGCCCGGCGATGTCTGGCGCGGCACCATGTACGGGCTCGTAGAGCCCCGGTGTTCCTGGGCTACCAAGACTGGCCGAGGGGAGCATACCGAGCGATCCGACCAGCACACCAGCCTCGTCGCTCAAGATATCGCCAAAGAGATTGCCGGTAATGATCACATCGAAGAGGGAGGGTCGACTGATGAGCAACATGGCGCACG
The DNA here is from genome assembly GCA_021791995.1 of Bacillota bacterium. Taxonomy (GTDB): domain Bacteria; phylum Bacillota; class Sulfobacillia; order RBS10-35; family JAJYVN01; genus JAJYVN01. The sequence goes on along the minus strand of JAJYVN010000137.1, from coordinate 4,955 downwards.
AATCAACCAGTTGGTGCTCCAATTGCACATCTGGATATTCCGCTGCCACCTCGGTCACTACGTCCCGCCACAGTCGGCTCGACTCGAGCACGTTGGCCTTGTCCACCGACGTCACACGCCGCTTCCGGCTTCGCGCGAGTTCGAAGCCCACGCGAGCCAGGCGACGCACCTCATCCACCGTGTAGGCCATGGTATCGACCGCTCGGTCTCCGAATCGCCCCTTCGGCTGGCCGAAGTACGCACAGCCGGTGAGCTCCCGCACAATCAACAGGTCAACGCCCTCCGCCAACCGTTCCGGACGCAGGGGCGATACCGACGCAAGCGATGGTCGCACGGCGGTCGGCCGTAGGTTGGCAAATGCGTCGAGCTCTTTACGCAGGCGCAAAAGCCCCGCCTCGCAGCGCTGTTCGCCACGCAGATGGTCCCACTTCGGTCCACCCACCGGCCCCTTGAAGACTGCGTCGGCCGTGCGACAGCTTGCAAGCGTCGCATCGGTCACCGGAAGGCCGTAGCGATCGATCGACGCACCGCCGATCAGCCCCTCAACCACAGATAGCTCCCAATGCCCACGGTCAGCGATCTGACGCAGGACTGCCTCCACCTCGGCGGTCACTTCCGGCCCCACACCGTCCCCCGGCAGGAGCATCACCCGTGCCCTGTTTTTGCCCAATCCCGTCCCGCCCCTCAGTGCTCGGTCGCAACCACCGTCTGGCCTGTCTGCACCGCTAGTTTGTTTAAGGCCGCCACGTAGCCGCGTGCCGAGGCCTCAATGACATCCGTGCTGACGCCGTGCGCCACCACCGACCGTCCCTCACCATCCTGCAGACGCACCGTCACCTGGCCCGCGGCGTCCTGCCCCTCGGTGACCGCCTTCAGGGAGTAATCGGCAAGCATATGCACCTCGCCCACCGCGCGATCAATCGCCCGATACACGGCGTCGACAGGACCATCCCCCGTCTCGCTCGCCTGCAACTCCTCCCCCGTGCTGACCTCGATGCGCACCGTGGCGGTCGGGATCGTGTTGTTCCCGGAAGTGACCTGAAAGTATTGCAAACGATAGCGCTCGGGTGCCGCACCCACCACCTCCGCGTGCACAATCGCCTCGAGGTCAGCGTCCGTGATCCCCTTCTTACGATCCGCCAAGGACTTGAAGCGTTCAAAGGCGCGGAGGAACTCCGCATCCGCCAGTTGATATCCCATGGCCTCGAAGCGCTCGCGCAGTGCGTGCCGACCGGAGTGTTTTCCAAGCACCAAACGCGTCTCGGGTACACCCACGTCCTGCGGACGCATGATTTCGTAAGTGGTCCGCTCTTTCAGCACGCCATCCTGATGGATCCCGGCCTCGTGCGCAAAAGCGTTGGCACCGACAACCGCCTTATTTGGCTGTACCGGCATCCCAGTCAAGCGACTCACCAAGACACTTGTTCGGCAGAGTTCCTCGGTGCGAATGCCAACCTCCATACGGTAGTGGTCCGATCGGGTCACAAGCGCCATGACCACCTCTTCCAGCGCACAATTGCCCGCACGCTCACCGATCCCATTGATCGCGCACTCAACCTGACGCGCGCCAGCCTCGACCCCGGCTAGGGCATTGGCCACCGCCAAACCGAGATCATCGTGGGTGTGCACCGAAATTGTCACATCCGGACCAACCCCCAACCGGCCCCGCAGAAGCGCGATCAGCGCAGCAAATTCGGTCGGCGTGCTATATCCCACGGTATCAGGGATATTGATTGTCGTCGCCCCGGCCTCGATCGCAGCCCCATACAACCGCACCAAATACTCAGGGTCAGCTCGGGCCACGTCTTGCGCCGAGAATTCGACGTCGGAGACATAAGTCCGCGCGCGCCGCACCGCCGCGATGGCCATCTCCACGTTTTCATCTTCACTGATCCGTAGCATGTGGCGCAGGTGCACCGGGCTACCGGAGGTGAAGGTGTGAATGCGCGCACTCTCTGCGGCGTGGACGGCATCCCATGCCGCATCGATGTCCCCGACACGGGTACGGGCAAGGGCAGCGATCACGGGGCCACGCACCGTCCGGGCGATTGCCTGCACCGCCTCGATCTCCCCCACGGAAGCGATGGGGAAACCCGCTTCGATGATGTCCACGCCAAGCTTCTGCAGCTGCCGTGCGATCTCCAGCTTCTCCTCAAGTCGCAGGGACACCCCCGGGGACTGCTCGCCATCACGCAACGTCGTGTCAAAGATTCGCACCCGCTGGCCCGCGCCGTTCATCGTCGTTCCCCCCTCCCGCGAGATTGCATCCTACTTCTTCAGCCACGGCATCATGGCCCGGAGTCGGCGTCCCACCTCAGTGATGGGATGCTCGGACTCCTCGCGCCGCCGCGCCGTCATCACAGGCCAGTTCGCCTGGTTCTCAAGCACCCAATCGCGGGCGAATTCGCCCCGCTGAATCCGACGGAGGTTCTCCGCCATTGTGGCGCGCACATGGGCATCGATCACCCGGGGTCCGACCGTTAAGTCCCCATATTCCGCCGTATTGCTCACACCCTGGCGCATCCCCTCGATGCCGCCTTCGTAGATCAGATCCACGATCAGCTTGAGTTCGTGGCAGCACTCGAAGTAAGCCATCTCCGGTGCATACCCCGCCGCCACCAAGGTGTCAAAGCCAGCCTTGATCAATTCGGAGACGCCACCACAAAGGACATTCTGTTCCCCGAAGAGATCGGTCTCCGTCTCCTCTCGAAAAGTCGTCGTAAAGATACCAGCGCGTGTACAGCCGATCCCCTTGCCATAAGCGAGCGCCAGATCGAGGGCGTGCCCCGAGGCATCCTGCTGAATCGCAACGAGAGCGGGAGTACCCTTGCCCTCGACGGCAAGCCTCCGAACCATCGCCCCCGGTGCCTTGGGAGCAATCATGACCACATCGACATCAGCCGGCGGCACGATCTGGTGGAAGTGGACCGCAAAACCATGGGAAAAGCCTAGCACCTTCCCGGGACGCAGGTGCGGCGCAATCTCCCGAATGTAGGTCTCTGCCTGCCGCTCGTCGGGAATGAGCACCTGCACGTAGTCCGCAGCCTGAACCGCTTCCGCGACTCCACTGACCGTGAACCCGTCCGCCTCAGCCTGGCTCCAGCGCCGCGCACCCTGATGCAAGCCAACGCGCACCGCAATGCCCGCGTCACGAAGATTTTGCGCTTGGGCATGGCCCTGCGAACCGTACCCCAGGATGGCGACTGTCTTCCCTTGGAGCCGCGCGAGATCCGCATCGTGATCGTAGTAAATCTTCGGCAACACTGCGTCTGGTCGCCGTGATGACCGCCGACCAGACCCCATCCCCCTTTGTTCAGCCGCATTCAGGACCCGGACACCTCACTGACATCCTCCAGAGGCCCAAGGCTCTCTCGCCCGCGCCCAATGGCGACCGTACCAGTTCGGGCAACCTCCAAGACACCGTAATCGTCCAGGACCTCCAACAGGGCGTTGATCTTCCGGCCGTCTCCCGTAATCTCAACCATGAGCGAATCCCGGCTCACATCCACCACTTGGCCACGAAAGACATCAACCACCTGCATCACCGCCGCACGGGTCACGCGGTCCGCTTTAACCTTGATCAAGGCGAGCTCCCGGTCGACCATGGCATCGGTCGCCAGAGCTTCCACTTGGATGACATCGATGAGCTTGCGGAGCTGTTCTACCATTTGATCCCGCATCCGCTCGTTCCCTTCGATCACGATGGTCATCCGCGACATCGACGGATCCGCCGTCGGACCGACCGCGAGGCTCTCAATGTTGAAACCCCTCCGGCTAAATAAACCCGAGACCCGGGAGAGGACACCGAAATGGTTCTCGACCAAGACCCCGAACGTATGCCGCACCATACCCACCCCCTTCCTGCTCCATGCACGAAGAAACCCCGCCCGCGGTTCGAAAAACCGCAGGGGCGGGGTTCACCGCTGTACCACCCTGACTTCGCCGGGTCACAACCCGGCCTCTGCCGTGCGGCACGAGGCAACCGCACGCACGGGGGATAACGGCCCCGACGGGTCGACACCCGCTCTAGCCGAGTGGGACTGCGTGCCCCACCATCTCAGGGATGAGTTCGGATGCCGGGCGGACCAGTTCGCACCGATCACTGGTTCTCTGCACCGCAGCGTGCACCCTACTGCTTCCCATCATCGCATCGGTGCTTCCACCGACGGCACCAATGGTATCCCATCATCCAGGGATCGACAAGGGGGCAGCGCGTTCCCGCCACGGTCCCGGTGACGTCGGGCGTGGGAGAGGTAGAACGCGGCGCGAGTGTATGCGCGCCGCGCAGTATAGCGTCCCGGCCAGTTGCCGGGCATGACGGGAGGCGAGGAAATCGAGCAAGGTCACGTTCGGGCTCGCCAGCCTGGGCGGAGACGGGATGGTGGACAGTTCTGGTTCGATCCGGGGCGAGGTGCGGGGCTCGGAGAGGAACCGGGCCAGAAAAGGCAACGGGGCCGTCCGCGTGCGGTGGTCAGATTCCAAGGAGCGTGCGCACCGCTCCCCGGTGGGCAACGTAGTGCCGGTGGGCTTGCGGGATACCCGTCCAGGCCCGCCAACGGAGGAAGGCGTTCGGCTCTGTTTCTCCAACCCCCACGATGTTCGCACGTTTGCTGCTGCCGTCCGCCGTTTTGCCGCAGACTGTCGTGACCTGGAGCACCTTCGGTTCGTATCGCCGTCCCCGCGTCGCTTCACCTCTCCACGTCGTGCGAAAACCAGAGACCGCAACGCCACCCCCTTGCTGTCCTGAACCACGAGCCGGGGCCGCCAGCGAATAGCAGGCGGCCCCGGCTGGCTCCCTGCGACTCTACGCTGTGTGGGTCCCGTCACCCTGTCTGCACTGGCGCACCATCCACTGCAAGTCGCTCGCGCCAGTTGTTTGCTCCCACTGCAGAGGATCCCCTCGGTCGGCCTTACAGGTTCCCTTGCAGCGGCGGTGTGCGGTCAAGCCCGTAGCG
>JAJYVN010000136.1 GCA_021791995.1 Bacillota bacterium | reverse complement strand
TAAACTGTGCGAACAGAGATGCCCAACCGTTTTGCGGCTTGCCCTGTCGAGAGCATCTGTTCCCTTATCATAGGGTCATCATCCGATCACCGGCGCGTAATGTCAAGCGTCGATGTCTACTCCACCTGACGGCGCCGGAGCAATGCCCCCTGGGCCCACGCCGAGCGGGAGAAGTCCTTGGGGAGAAAGCCAAAGGACGTACTCCCACTCGCTATCTGTCGTTAGACGTAGATCTAGTTGGTCAACAGTTGAAACCCTTCCCCTTCCATGGTGAATGGGCAGAAAACCCCGCGCCTCGCTTCGAGCGTGTGCCACCGCCTGTGGTTTGAATGAGGGATCGTGCTACGATCCACAAGAGAAGTATGCTTTTGGTTGTACCTCCGAACAAGATACTTTTTTCGAGATGGAATCGAACCGCAACGATATTCCCTGTTGGCTTCAGCGACCATGGGTGCCCTGGGGCATATGCACTAACTTAAGGATGCCAATAGGTGGGAGTGTGCTTCACGGGCAAGTTCTCTCTGGCTCACGCGGCGACGGGGCGAGTTGTGCAGCGTAGCAGCAACCTCGCTGAAGCCGGAGACGACTTCGGATAGGCGTGGCGGAGGCCCAACCGCCGCTCGCAAGGCCGGCAGGAGCAGCGGATATGCGCGCCAGGCGCTAAAGCTCCGCCGACATGACCTCATAGCCCCAGGGGGAAGAAGCCTGGGCCCTGGCAGTCAGTTCGTCCAGGAGAAGGGCGCCCATGAGTTTGCCGTATAAGTAGGATCGAGCCAAGGCAGGGTCCTTGGCTCGGAGGGCGTCAATGTGCAGCAGGCTCTTGAGCCGCTTGAAGGCGATTTCGATCTGCCAGCGGAGACGGCAGATCGCCAAGACCTGATCGGCCGAAATGGCGTCCGGGAGAACGCTGAGCACGAAGAAGTACCCGGCGCACTCCAACGTTCGCGGATCCGGTGTCTTCCCCTTGCGTGATGCCTCGCGCAGAATGCGCCGACGCGCCACCTCCGCCGCAGCTGCGGACTTCCGCAAGGCGACGACCCGAGCCAGAAAGTCGCCCTGCGCTGCACGCACCCACACGCGACCTTCGGCAACTCGGGCGGCCGCAAGCCCCCTGAGGAATGCCAGCAGATCCCACGCCTCACCCGCCTCAGAGCGGAAGACCAAACGGTTCCACGGCATCCGCACCACGAAGTAGGCAGGAACAGCCACGACCGCCGCGAGGGCTTCCACGTGGGCGTAGCCGCGGTCCGCCACCAGAACATCGCCTGGCTGTACCGGATACCGTCGCAGCGACTCCCCGCCCGTGGCGTCCGTGAGGACGAACTGGTCAAACTGCCCGCGCCCGGCGTCGTAACAGGCATGGATGCGCCAGTCCGCACCGCGGCTGCCGGGACGGCTCACAGTGGTCGCGTCCCCGAGCCGCAGTCGCACCGCCGGCAAGCCACCTACCGTAGTCCGCTGCCGAAGGAGTTGGCCCGTAATCCGCTCCAGCCACGGACCACATCGGCGCAGCCGCTTGAGCACTGCCACGTCCGAAAGGTGTCCCATGCCCATGCGTTCGGCCGCGGCGGCTGTGGTTCCGAGCGACCAACCGCACAGGGCATACCCGAGGGCTAGACGCAGTACGTCCGACGCCGAGTCCACCTGACGGCGCCGGAGCAATGCCCCCTGGGCCCACGCCGAGCGGGAGAAGTCCTTGGGGAGAAAGCCAAAGGACGTACTCCCACTCGCTGGCTACTACGTCACTTCTGGCTATCATGCCTCCAGTGTACCACGGATCCCATAAATTGTAGGCGCAGAGTTAGCGCGTATGGTGCCCTGGGGGAGCGGACCCAATCCCTTGTTTCACCTCCTTAGGTCCGCTGCTCGGGCATCCGGCCCCCGCGTCTGCAAGGCCTGCCATACATCGGCCTCGTTCCAGGGTCCGTCGGCATGCCCACCTCGGCGCACCACCCACACAATGTGATAGCGGTGCGGAAGAAGCCGCCCGGCCAACTTGTGCAACGGAAACTGCTCGGGAACCGCAATGCCCTGAACCGGAACTGCATCCGTCAGTTCATTGCCAGGCCATTGCCACAGCGTCCGAAGCCCTCGCAAGCGACTCGCCCTCCCCTCCTGCGATCCACGCATGGCGATGAAGATGGCAAAGAGCAAGGGACCGACAAAGATCCATCCGCGGAAGAGTGCTGCCGCACTGAGCAGGATCAGCACCCAGATCGTGATTTTCCCCAAAAGTTCCACGGTCTGGGACGCCTGTACGAAGCCCCGCTGGGTTGCGATCAACGCCTGAACCACCCGTCCGCCGTCCAGGGGTAGGGCGGGAAGGAGATTGCCGAGGCTCAAGCTGGCATTGGCCAACATGAAAAACGCCCCCGTCCGAGGAGCGAGGACACCTGTCACCTGGAGCAAAAAACCGACAGCTAAGAGGACCAGGTTGTGCAGCGGTCCAGCCATCGCGACCGCAACCTCGACGGCTGGATCCGCCCGTTCCAGGCCATCCAGATCCATAGCTCCGCCGATCGGCAAAAGGCGCAATGATCGGAGGCGCAGACCGAAGGCGTGCGCGAAGAGCACGTGAGCCAATTCGTGACTGAGGAGCAAAAGCAATAGCAACAGTGCATCCTGCCCCAAACCGAAGATCCAGGCGAGGAGAAGGAGCGCCGGAAGGAGGCCATGGATACGGATTTGCACCCCAGCCACGCTGGGCAAGGGAATCAACGTCGAGCACCCCAGCCTGCCGTAAACCAACGCCCGATGATCATGCCGATAGGTATGGTGAGGTGATGATGCGTAGTCCGCCCGCAGGACTCAGCCCAGATGTCGGGAATGTCGCCTGGTCCACGGGAGGAGAGGGTGCGTCCTGGTTACGATCGGCAGCGGGGATGTGCGTCTCGGAATGGATGAGGAATCCGGGTGCCTGCGGAGCGTCGCCAGCCAACGGCTGGGCTTGGAACTGATCACCGAACCGAGCCTGGTGCGCAACTTTCTGTTACTTCAGCCACTTCCGGGTTTGCGTTCCCATTACATCTTGGGCCATGCCCAAACACTTCGAGATCTCGCCCTGACACGTGGTGATACAGCGGCACACCTAGTGTGGCAGGGGCTGCGCAGTAATCAGGGCGTCTTCGACATCTCGGTAGAACTGGACGTTACGGTAGAGGGGCCGGAGATCACCTTCCACTGGACGCTCGAGAACCGCTCGGGACACACCATCGAGGAGTTTCGGGCACCGGTCATCGGGGGGCTCTACCGACCGGAGGAGCGGGACCAATGGAAGCTGCACTGGCCGGACGCGCGAGGCACGGGACAGGAATGGCTCTTCTACCGCCAATTTCCCGCCAGTTACCTCGGGCCCGCGGATCCGGTTTGGGCGACTGCGTACCCGGGCAGCATGTCGATGCCATGGATCGACCTTTACAATCCACTGCGCGGTTACGGACTGTATTTCGCGGTACACAGGGCGGAGCCACGCCGCTCCGCCCTGGTCGCGGAGATCACCCCCGGCACTGACTACACCTCCCGCGGTCAGGGATGGCCACGGGCCGACCGCATCGGCACACCGGTCGCCGCCAGCCTCGGTTGGTCCACGTTCGCCTTTACCGCACCGGGGAGCACCTTCGATAATGGGGATGTGGTACTTCGCTTCCACGAAGGCGACTGGTCGGCGGGAGCGGATCGGTTCCGCCTCTGGTACGATCGCACCCTCCCGGCGCCGCGGACGGATGGGTGGCTCCATGCCACCGATGCCTGGCAGTCCACCATCATCAGCTATCCGGAGGACACCATCGGCTACCGTTTCACGGATCTGCCCCGCATGGCGCAGATCGCGCGGGAACATGGCATCACCGTTTTGCAAATCGATGGCTGGCATGTGGGCGGCATCGACCGCGGATACCCCCAATACACACCGGATCCCCGCCTCGGCACGAGCGCGGAACTGCGCACGGCCATCGCCGCCTGTCAGGACCTTGGCGTCGCGGTGATGCTGTTTACGAACCTCCAGTGGGTCAATCTCGAGACCGAATGGTGGGCAGACGAATTACGACGCTATGCTGTGCGAGACCCGTTTGGACACCGTCACAACGGCTCCGGCTGGGAGTATGGGACAATCCTCGGACTGCAGGGGGAGGCTGTTCCACGCATGGTGAGCGCCAACCCCGCACACGCGCGCTTTGCCGAGATCGCCGTTGATCAGATGCTGCAGGCGGCGAGGCTCGGAGCGCCCGGTGTCCAAATCGACAAGCTCGTCAGCCCGCAGGACGTCGATTACCACCCCGCCCTTCGGGAGAGCCGGGGGGTCTCGATGCAGCAGGGTATTGTGGAGACCATGCGGCGCTTTGTGGAGCAGGCTCGCACCCTGGTCCCGGGGTTTGATATTGCGAGTGAGTCCCACTGGGACCGCATGGTGCCCTTCATGAGCGCCACATACTCCCGCTTCTTCAGTCCTGTGCACACCCCCGACTTCGGCTACGTATTCCCCGAAGTCCGCCAGTCCTCGTGCGTCACCGGACCAAGCGACCTGCACATGGTCAACAACTGCCTGCGTTATGGACACATCATCAATCTTCAGTCCCGGTGCCTCCATGGCACAGCCGCCGACGCCCCCATCACCGCACGTTACGCCCAAGCGATCCTCGCCTTGCGCCGCTCGCTGCGCGACGTGTTGTGGGACGGTCGCATGCAGTTACCATCCGCCCCAGGCACGCGGATCGAACACGATGGTGTCTTACAGGGACGCTTTACCTCTACCGACGGACGCCGAACCGCCTTGGTCTTGAACCACTGGGAAGAGGGAACCAGGAAGGCACGCATCGTCGAGCTAGGGGGCCGTACCAGTGGGGACGTATTGCTCTATGGACCCGGCGTCGTTCCGAAGCGAATCTCCCTTCCGGGTGAGGTTACGATCGAACCAGAGCAGGTCGTGGTGGCTGTGACCGACGATGCGTAGAGTTCAGCAGACGAGCACCTTGATGGCACGATCCCGCTGCGTCCGCGCCAGGTCAACCGCCGCTACCGCATCACCGAGTGGCAGGTCGTGTGTGATGATGCCCTCGTAGGACACGCCATGGTCCACAAGGAGCCGCAACGCACTTGGGAAGGCATTTGCGTAACGAAAGACGCCTCGGATGGTCAGTTCTCGGTCGACGATCTCGGTAACATGATAGGTCACCGCATCATCCTCCGGAAGCCCGACCAAGACCACGGTCCCGCCCCGTCGCGCCCGTTCGTGCGCCTGTGCCACCGCGCGGCGATTGCCGCTGGTATCGATGACAACGTCGGCACCATCCGGCGCACCCAATGCGTGCAGGGCAGCCGCCACTTCCTCGTTATCCACACCAGATGCCACTGCGCCAAGGGCCTCCGCCGCACGGCGACGCACGGGGAAAAGGTCCGTCACGACAACGACCGCGCCCGCAGCACGTGCCGCCGCAGCCGTGAGAAGTCCGACCGGGCCCCCTCCCTGCACCAAGACCACGTCCCCGAGCGATATGCTGCCCTGCCGCACGGCATGAATACCCACCGCCAGTGGTTCGGCCAACGCGGCCTGCCGATCGGTGACTGATGCTGGAATGGGATGGGCAAAATCCGCGCGCAGCACCGCGTACTCTGCCATCGCTCCATCCACCGGTGGCGTCGCAAAGAAACGGACATCGGGACAAAGGTTGTATCGACCCCGCTTGCACATGCGGCATCGGCCGCACGCCACTCCAGGCTCGAGGGCCACGCGTTGACCGACCGCAAGGCTGCGGACCGCATCCCCCACCGCGACCACCTCACCGGCGGCCTCGTGTCCCAGGATCATTGGTGCGGAGACCACGTAGCGCCCGATATGTCCGTGCTCTACGTAGTGAATATCCGAAGCACAGATCCCGCAGGCCCGCACCCGCACTAGGACCTCATCAGCGCCGATCTCTGGTACAGGCACCTCCTCGACGCGCAGATCCCCTACACCGTGCAACACCGCCGCCCGCATGCGCTTTGCAAGCATCCGCGCATCCCTCCACCCTCCCCGAGATCGTACCATCCCGCAGCCTTGATGGGTATCGGCTGGAACGGTAGGCTCAGAGGGGGAGGGAAGCCTGCGTGGCAGAGCGCCTGCTCTTTGTTGGTGAGCTCATCATGGACTTTGTGGGAGAGCCTGGTCCGAGTCTTTCCAGCATCCGATCCTTCCGCGCCACCCCCGGAGGGGCAACTGGTAATGCCGCCAGCGCGGCGGCGCGGGCCGGAGCCAACGTATCCCTCATCGCCTGTGTGGGGCGGGATGTCTTTGGGGAGCGCCTCCTCGACTCACTCCGGAAGGCAGGCGTGGACTGCACAAGTGTCGCAGTGCATCCCACCCTCCACACGACAATGGCCTTCACAATGCCACTGGATTCCGGCAAACGTGGATTCCAGTTCGTACGCGGCGCGGATGCGGCGCTTACCATCAACGCCTTGTCGGACGAACTCTTCTCCAACACCGGCGCGGTCTGCGGTGGTGGCGTAGCCCTCTCGGCCCCAAGCGCCCGGCAAACCACCCTGGCGGCCCTCTCCCGCGGCCGTGACGCGGGCGCACTCGTCACCTTTGACGTCAACTGGCGCCCATGGCTGTGGGAGGAGGAATCCGCCGGACTTCGGGCACTCTGCGAGGCGCTACCACTCTGTGATCTCGTCAAATGCAATGAGAGCGAACTCCGGCTGCTTTCGGGCTCCACCGAACCGATCATCGTCGCCGCCCGCGGGTTGCTGAACCGCTGGAATCGCGTCCGCACGATCATTGTCACGATGGGATCCAGCGGATCCGCCTGGATCACGCGCACCCAAGCTGTAACCGTCCCCGGGTTCCCGATCGAGGAGGTCAATTCGGTCGGCGCCGGCGATGCCTTTATGGGAAATTTTCTGGCGTGGTGGGTACAGGAGCATCCAGGCACACCGCCGGATACGCTCCCCATCACAGAAATCGAGCAGGGGCTCACCCGCTGCAACGCGGCATCGGCTCTGGCGGTCGCATCCCAAGAGGTAATGGACGGCATGCCGTCCATCCGCGAAACGGCAGCCCTCCTGGCGCGTAGACGAACGCGTTAACTTCCCCAGCCCAGCATCGCCAACGCCTCCGCCCGAGCAGAGGAATCCTCCAGAAAGATGCCGCGAATCGCGGAGGTCAGCGCCATCGTCCCCGGCTTCTGTACCCCGCGCATCGTCATGCACAGGTGTTCCGCTTCCATGCAGACCACCACTCCCTGCGGTGTCAATCGGTTCATCATCGCATCAGCGACCTGGGCGGTGAGGCGCTCCTGCAGCTGCGGCCGCCGCGCCGCCAATTCTACCACACGGGCAATCTTGGAAAGGCCGGTCACAAGCCCGTTCCGAGGAATGTATGCAACATGGGCTTTGCCGACAAATGGGAGCAAATGATGCTCACACAGGGAGTAGAAGGGGATCTCCTTGACGACAACCATCTCATCCGATTCGACGTGAAAAAACTTATCCAGTTCCTCCTCCGGGTTCCGTCCGACCCCCCAACAGATCTCCGCCACAGCCCGCGCAACCCGCGCCGGCGTCTCCACCAGTCCCTCCCGACTCGGATCCTCGCCGATCGCCACCAGCAACTCCTGCACCGCGCGTTCAATGCGGGGGCCGTCATGAACCAACGGCCGTCGCTCTTTACTCGTCACTCCGATGCCCCCTTACCGGACGCCAAATCCGCCTGATTGTGCCACGTCATGCGACCATGAGACAAGCAGAGTCATCGTCGGATCCTGTCGAGTTTGCGTCACCGCTTTGGGGTGATGACAATGCGTTGCAGATCTGGAATTCCTGCAGAAACGGCAGGAATGCGAACGTTTAACCGAAGTCTACGCTCCGAGCGAGAGTTCCCGGGTTATGCCCTGAAGTTGTGTAAACCGCTGCCTGATTTGCTTGACCAACCGAGACAATCGTTGTTCGTGCCGCCCCAATCCGGCTTGCGCCGGTTGCCCTTGGTTCCTTCTCC
>JAJYVN010000135.1 GCA_021791995.1 Bacillota bacterium | reverse complement strand
AGGTAATACGCTCGGTGAGCGGTGGTATGAATTTGAGCAGCGCGTTTGGCTTGCCTGGCGTGCCGGACGGGATCGCGGTATCGCGAGCCGCTGGAGTTTGGGCGTCCGGGCCATCGTCACCGCACGGGTCGTGCGGCCGAGTTGGAGCCTTGTCGGCGGCGCGCGGGTCGGGCAGTGGACGGCTCGGCTGCATCCGGACGATGCACTGGCGCATGAGATATCCACCTTGCGGCAGGCCATAGACGCGGTTACCTGGGTGAGTTCCAGAGCGCACATGCTTGCCCTGCAGATTGCTATACGCCTGATGCTGGTGCGTGGCTACGAGTCCTACCGGCAGATCACGGAACAGGACCTGAAGACGCTGCCACGGGGGGCAGCCAAGGGCTGCAACGTGTTGGACGCGGCTCTCTGCACTCTCGGGGTCTTCGACAGGACTCCTCAACGTGGTACTGAGCGGCACCGCCGGCGCGCGCGCCGTACGCCAGAACAACTGGTGGATCTCTGGGACATCCCCGAGCGGTTTCGGGACGTTACGCGGCTCTACCTTCAGACCTATGCGGCCCGCGTTAGCGACGCCTATCACACTGTCTGGGCCAAGGGCATGGTCCTGGCGCGCTTCTGGCGGTTTATTGACGAACGGTACCCGGAGGTGCGGTCGTCCGCCGATGTTCTTCCTGCTCATGCCAGGGCATTCATCCCATACATGATTGAGGAGGCTCGGAATTCAACGCGGAGCCGCGCTGACGGCGAGGTGGGGACAACAGCTCACGCATGGCTGGTTTACCTGCGCGTTTTCTTCTCAGACTTGTGCACCTGGGCCACCGAAGAGGACTCACCGTTTGCGACCATGGCTCCACGGACCATACCCTTGACCCGCCGCGACCTGGTTGGCATCGGATTTGAAAAGGCGCGTCGGCGGCAGGAGGCTTGGTTAACCGCCACGGTCCTGGACCTCGAACGCGAGATGCCCAACATCCGGGCGTACGCCTTTCGCCGCTGGCAGGAGTCAAAGGACGCCATGTCGGCCGAAGACCTCCGCAGTCGGACCAAGTACGTGGAAGCCTTTTGGGACTGGGCGCTTCTTGAACTCCTTGTGCAGAGCGGGCTCCGGATCGAAGAGGCGTGCGAGCTCACCACGCTTGACATCCTCCGCCGGAACATGCCTGATGGTCGCGTCTACTACATGCTCCATGTCAAGCCGTCCAAGTACGACAGGGCGCGAGTCGTCCCCATCGGAGACGGTCTCGGCCGGGTGATCGCTGAGATCATCCGCCAAGTCAAGCGTTTCTACGACGCCGATGCGGTGCCCGAATGCGACCACTGGGACCACAACGAAAAGCGCCCCTGGCCCCGAGCGCCGTATCTGTTGCAGGGACGGAAGCATCCAAGTGCCATTGGCGTGACAACCATCCGCGACCGTTTGGCGGCGTTGTCCAGGGCCGCCGGCGCCCGGCGTGCCGACGGTACCCCGCTGAGCCTTCACCCGCACGATTGTCGGCGGGTTTTTGCTTCAGAACACCTGAACAGCAACACGCCAGTGCACGTGATCCAGGCACTTCTTGGGCATGCGACCATCGACACGGTCATGGTCTACGCCAAGCTCTACCCGACGCGGTTGGTGGAAGAATACCGGCAGGCCGTTCGCGCAGCCTTCATGGCCGTGCATGGTGAGGAGAGCCTCCGTAATCCCACTCCAGAAGAATGGGCGGCATTCTCCACCGGCTGCAGCATGCGAGACATGGGCACACACATCTGCGCGCTGCCGACGGGCGAGCACTGTCCCCGAGGGCTCGTCTGTCTAGGCTGTGTGCACGCCCAGCCGAAGAAGAGCGCCGTTCCGCTGTTCCGCCGGATGTTGGCCAGCCACGAACGTGCACTGGCGATGGCTAAAACCCGGGGTGAACCCGCCGGACAGATTGCCGCGAGGGAAATGGAGGTCGCGCGACTTCAGACCGCACTGCGCCGTGCGGACGAACTCTCGGATGACGTAGCGGCGGCCATTGAGGGGGCTGTCGGATAGCCGGAGGGGCGAGGGCTGAGGTGGCCTCCGCCCAAGACGCAGGCCTTTGGCTGAACCTCCTGTGACCGTCTGCATCTTGGTCATCGCCCCCCTGGTATCCTCCTCCACAGGATCTCACCTTCTGAGGTTGCGTTCCGAGCTCAACATGCACATCATATGCGTATATGCGCATGAATGGGATGCCGGAGGTGGCTGTTGTGACCGAACGGGAAGAGGGCACTTGCGAGGCGCGGGTGGTTCATGGGACCAAGCTTGCGGCACTCCAGCCCATGCTTGCCGACGAAGAACGCGCCCATGTGGAGGCGGAACGGTTCCGTGCCCTGGGAGACCCGACGCGCCTGCGGATCCTGGCGGCCTTGTCGCTGGCGGAACTCTGTGTCTGCGACCTTAGTGGCCTGCTTGGCATCAGCCAGACCGCCACTTCCCAGCATCTAAAAATCCTTCGCACTTTCGGTATGGTGCGTTATCGCAAGGAGGGACGCATGGCCTTTTACCGCCTTGCGGATTCGTCGCTGCGAACATGGCTGGCACGGTTGCACACGGAAGACCGCGAAGGAGGTGTGGCCCATGAGCGTGAGAGCGTCTGACGCTGGCGTCCTGCGCAGTGGTATCGCTGTGGAGTGGTGGTCGATCGGCTGGATGGTCGTCGAGGCAGTCGTCAGTTTAGGCGCGGGAGTGGCAGCAGGTAGCGTGGCCCTGATTGCCTTCGGGGCCGACAGCGTAATTGAACTCATCTCGGCCGGCGTGCTTCTGCGCCGCCTCCGGATGGAGCACGCCGGAGGACGCGCCAGCAGCGTTAAGGCCATCGAGCGCAGGGCCTCGGCGACAGTGGGTATCTTGCTCTTCCTGCTGGCCATTTGGGTGGTGGCCAGCGCGTTCCGCGACTTCGTTGTGCATGCCCAGCCCGAGATCAGCCTCGTCGGCTTGGTTCTCGCCGCCGCGTCCACGGTCATTATGCCGTGGATCGTGGCCACCAAGCGCAAGGTCGCGGTCCGGATCGGTAGTGCAGCCCTGAAGGCGGACGCTGCCTGCGGCGTCGTCTGTGCCTACATGGCCGGGACCCTCCTGATCGGCCTAGCGCTTCGGGCGTTGTTCGGCTGGTGGTGGGCAGATCCGCTGGCGGCTCTCGGCATCGTCTACTTCGTCGTGCGAGAAGGTTGGGAAGCCGTCGAGGCGGCAAGGGGTAGAACGGAAAGTTGCGGGTGCTGCGACTGAGATCCAGTCTGGAGGGATCGGCTTGCCCGGAGAATACGGAGATGACCATCACGAACATGGACCCCATGGCCACCACCATCACGGCGGCGAGGCCGGGCAGTTTCTCGGGACCGCCTTTTGGGTGGCCGTGGCGATCCTGCTGGCCGAAGTGGCCGGGGGGCTGTTCTCCCACAGCCTCGCCCTGCTCAGTGACGCAGGGCATATGCTCACCGACGTCCTTTCGCTGGGGCTAGCATGGTATGCCACGCGCCTGGCCAGCCGGCCACCCACACCGCAGCGAACCTACGGGTACCACCGCGCCGGCATTCTGGCCGCACTCTTCAATGCCGGGACGCTGATTGTGGTCGCCGGGGGGATTTTGACTGAATCCGTTTCGCGGTTCCTGCATCCCGTGTCTGTGACTCCGTGGATCATGTGGGGCGTGGCTGCGATCGGTCTCGCCGGCAACCTGTTCATCGGGCTGCGGCTCGGCCACGATCATGACCATGGTTCCAAGAGCAACCTCAACGTGCGGAGCGCTTGGCTGCACGTGATGGGGGATGCAGCCGCTTCCGCCGGCGTGCTCGTTGCCGGACTGCTGATCGTGCTCACGGGGCGGTTCTGGTGGGATCCGCTGGTCAGTGTCGGCATTTCGCTGCTCATCGCACGGGGCGCTTGGGGGATCGTCGCGCAGACCATGAATGTGCTGATGGAGGGCGCGCCCCCAGGGATTGATCCGGTTACAGTGGCGGCCGCCATAGAGTCCGACGAGGAAGTTCTGTCTGCCCACCACGTACATGTATGGAGCCTGGATGGCGTACGGTCGGCGCTCAGTGGCCACCTGGTGTTACGAGATGTCCCGCTTTCCCAGACAGAGGAAGTCATCGACCGCGTTGGATCGAACCTGCGGCGCCGGTTTGGTATCGACCACACGACGCTTCAACTGGAGACCGGTCCGTGCCCACACCAAGACTGTGTTCAGGATACGGGTCATCCGATCGTCGCGACAGGGCACCAGCAATGACGAAGACCGGCCTGAACCCTGAGGGCAGCGCGGTGGCTCGATTGAGGGCCTGACACTACGCCTCGAATAGTTGATTCTCGGCTGAGTCTACTTCTGTGAGACCCGGAAGAAGGCGGCGTCTCATCCGCTTCCCGTGGTGGGTAAGCCCACCCCGGGCTTTACCAGGGCACCAACGGCAGTGTGGTCCGCCACGGTTGCCAGTTGCGAACCCCCCCACGCCGTGATAATATCCCCCCCGGGGGGATATTATGCCTACCGACGAACACACCAGTACGCATAAACATGAACGCCGACCCATGCTTACCCGTATGGCGCGGATCGAGGGGCATGTGCACGCCGTCCGCGAGATGCTCGCGGAGGACCGCCCCTGCGGCGAGGTGTTGATACAACTCGCCGCCGTTAAGGCGGCTATTAACCAGGTGGCTCGGCTTGTATTTGAAGATCACTTGAACTCGTGTGTGCGAAACGCCGCCACCTCCGGCGACGTAGCCGCCGAAATCGACAATCTTAAGGCGGCCCTGGCCGATTACTTTTCCTTCTAGGGGCGACGGGTGATGACCTTGACATCGGTTCCTCTATTGTTGGCCGCCGCTGCCGGAGTTGGAATTGCGCATTCCATCCTTCCGGACCACTGGGTGCCATTGGCGGTCATCTCTCGTACGAACCGGTGGAGCGTCGCGCGTACAGCCAAGGTGAGCTTCCTGGCATCACTCGGACATGTAGGCATCTCGCTGGTTTTGGGCATTGTCCTGGCTGCCGCTGGCTTGGCGCTGCGCAACGCCATTGTCGCCGAGGAGGGGCAGATTGTCGGCGGGGTACTGGTTCTTACAGGGCTTGGGTTCTTGATATGGGCGCTGCTAACCCGCGGACATGGGCACGGCCATTCTCACGGCCACGGACACACCCACTATGGGCATGACCACGAGCATGAGCATCAGGAGCTTGGTGCCGGCCACCACCACCACGACGGTGCGGAACACCATCATGACCACGGGCATGATGGTGGCCGCGATCACGATCACGGCCACGGTGGGGCAGAGGCGCTTACCGCACAGCCAGGCGGTCGGCGCAGGTCCTGGTTGGCGGATATCGCGGTGCCCTTTGGCGTAGCGGCCTCACCCGATCTCACCATTCTTCCGGTGTTTCTCGCGGCGTCTGCGGTCGGCGTTGCCGCCGCTATCGGCACGTTGATAACCTTCGCTCTCGCGACGGTATGCACATTCGTCGTGCTAACCGTTGCGGCGACTATCGGTGGCTATCAGGTCCAGTGGCCATGGCTGGAGAACAACGGCCACGTTGTATCGGCTCTCGTGCTCTTGGTGGTGGGGGTTCTCGTCTTCCTACGCGTGTGACGACCATGACAAGAGGGTTGGGAGGGATCCCGAGGCGCGCATACCGTTGGCAAGAGCTTCGATGCCATAACTCGTTTGGGCTGAGGCACGTACGCCATTGCTGTCCCAGACCGTCAAAGCGGGAACCCTTGTGTGCATGAGGAGGTGGTGCGCGGGTGAGCGCGGATAGTTCACATCAAAGCCTGTCTCGGTCGAAGGGCGCGCACGCCAGGAGTGCACACGTGGGGCCAAGCTGCGCCGATTGAGCGTCGCGGGCTCCTCCTGTGGCCTCCGGCATGCGCCGGGGGCTTTTTTGTTACGTGAACGTTGACCGCGGGGGGGGACGCCCATGAGCGCAGGGAGCAGTACAAGCGGAACCGGCGGGGACCGATGTCAATACTGCGATGGTAAGAAGGTGGCGCCATGGCTGTCCTCCGTGAAACGTCCCGCGATGTCGATCTGCGCCGGCTCGACCGCAAGCGCGTCCTGACCGTCCGCTCGCGGTCCCGGTCGCCTCTGCAGAATCTCCTCTTGTTCCTCCTTCTGGCCGGTCCCGGCATCCTGGTCATGATTGGCGATAACGACGCCGGCGGCGTCATCACGTATGCCACGACGGGTGCACGGTATGGGGTCGGCTTCTTCGTTCCGTTCCTGCTGCTGATGATCCCCGTGGCCTACGTGGTCCAGGAGATGACCGTGCGGCTCGGAGCGGTCTCCCAAAAGGGTCATGCCGAACTCATCTTCGACCGCTTCGGCCGTTTTTGGGGCATCTTCTCGATGGCCGACTTGGTGCTTGGCAACTGCCTGACCCTGGTGACGGAATTCATCGGGATGGCGGCGGGCCTGAGCGTGTTCGGCATCGGGCTCCGGCCGGCGGTGATCGGCAGCGCCCTGTTGGTCGCGGCGCTGGTCTCCGTCCAGCGCTACCTGACCGCCGAGCGCATCACGCTCGTCTTTGCGATCGTCAACCTGGTTTTTGTCCCGCTCGCCATCATGGCGCACCCCGCGCCGGGCGAGATCCTGTCGTCGCTCACGCGCTGGACCCTCCCCGGCGGCTTCACGCACGCCGTATTGTTCCTGGTCATTGCCAACGTGGGGACGACCATTGCCCCATGGATGCTTTTCTATCAGCAGGGCGCCGTAGTCGATAAGGGACTCACCCCGCGGGACATCCGGCAGGGCCAGCAGGACACCCTGGTCGGCAGTCTCGTCATGGGGGCCGTCGCGGTCGCGATCGTGGTGCTGACGGGGACTGTACTTTTCCCCCGGCACATTGACATCAGCAACCTGGGCCAGGCCCAGTGGGCCCAGACCCTCGCGCCCTACCTCGGCCCGGTGGCGGAGCGACTCTTTGGTCTGGGGCTCTTCGAGGCCGGGTTGGTGGCGGCCATCACAATTTCCCTATCGTCGGCCTGGGCCGTGGGCGAGGTTTCCGGACAGCGCCACAGTCTGAACGCGTCGGTGCGAGAGGCCCCGGTGTTCTACGGCATCTACGCGGGAAGCATCGCCGTGGCGGCAGCCGTCGTCCTCCTGCCCGGCGCGCCGCTACAACTCATCACCTTGACCGTGCAGGTCGTCGCAACCCTGCTGATGCCGCCGGCCCTGTTATTTCTCCTCCTACTGGCCAACGACCCCGAGATCATGGGCGAGCACCGAAACCGCCTTGGCGCCAATCTGTTTACCGGTGGTATCGTGGCCATGATCCTGACGCTTTCAACCCTCTACGCCATCGTCACGGTCTTCCCGCATGCACTTGGGGGCTGAGAGCCGAAGGAAGGTGGTGGCATCATGACGACAGGTATCGACGAACTGGAGGAGTTGGAGCATCGCGCCCGGCGGGTGTATGGTCCGGCTCGCCTCGGCACCACAGCGAAGATCATCATGTGGCTACTGCGGGTCTACGTGGTTGCGATGCTCGGGCTGGTGGTGTTCGCGTTCATCCGGCAATTGGGATGATCGCCGCTACCGGACTACCCTTCGAGATGGTATGGAGAACACGTTGTGGGGCGGCAAAGGTGGGTCACGGGGGTATGGGAAGGACATGACCGCCCTCACTGCATTTGGGGCATGCGCCGTCGCATCAATGCTCGTATTTTACTGGCTCGAACCCCGTTCACCGTGGTTCAGCCTCTGCTTTGCGATCGCCTGCGGTGCATCATCGGCCTACGGGTGGCTCTCCGGCGCTTGGCCCTTCGGCGTGGTAGAGGGAGTTTGGGCATTGATCGCCGGATCTCGCTGGTGGCGTCGCCTTCATGAAACCGAGTGAGCCGAAGCTTCTCCCACTATACCGGTAGTGGGACGTTGCCCTCCGTCATCCAATCCCGAGATAAGACATCTCCAGCACGGACGGAGATCCGCTGCCGACGCACCCGGCACAGACGCTCACGCCCGCTAGCGAGCCCGGCGCCTGGCTCTAC
>JAJYVN010000134.1 GCA_021791995.1 Bacillota bacterium | reverse complement strand
TTCCAGCATGATTACGCCTGGCATGATCGGTTGACCGGGAAAGTGCCCAATAAAATAGGGCTCATTAGCGGCAACACACTTGATGCCGCAGGCTCGTATGCCCGGTTCGAGGGACTCAATCCGATCCACGAACAAAAAAGGAGGCCGGTGCGGCAAGATCGCGAGGATCTCTTTCTGGTTGAGCCCGGACCGTTGTTCCGTCTCTGCCACCGAGCAGCCTCCCACTCACAGCTGATTCGACCGATTCCACAAGTCGATCCCAACGCTAAACGCCTTCGCATTGGCCTGGTAGGCCTGCTCCGCGCCCATGATGCGCGCCATCGCATTCCCCAGGTTCACGTTACTCTGCTCAAGTGCCCCCGCCGCAAGGACCCCTGTCCCCCCTTGGCCGGGGACATCCAACGCGATGGATCCTGCCGCTGCAGGTGCCGTGTATGCGCTACCGTTCGCCAACTGCATCCCCTGCTCGCTCGTGGGCAAGGCCAGGTCGAGTTGGGCAATTGTTTTTCCAGAGACCTCCACCGCACCTCCCGGCGTCACCGTCACTGCCTGGGTCCCAGCAGGAACGACGACGAAATTGCCCTGCGCATCCAAGAGCGCTCTCCCTTCCCCGTCCACCACCGTACCGTCCGCAGAGATGCTGAAATCACCCGCACGCGTATACTCCACAGACCCCCCGCCCGCAGCAATACGAAAGAAGCCCGGTCCGTCGATGGACAGGGATAGCCCCTGACTCGAAGCCAAGGGTGCGCCCTGGGTCGTGTTCAGCTCAACCGATCCGGGCACACTCCCTGCTCCGACCGCAACGAATGAATTCGCACCGGTACCGTAGATCGCAAGTGGCGGCAGATCGGAGACTGCCGGCAAAAGTTCACGAAACCCCACCGTATCAACATTCGCTGCATCGTCCCCGTACACACTCATCTCCCAGTTCTGCGCCTCGAGACCTGATGCCGAAATAGCCACTGCCCCAAACATCCCGCCACCCCCTTCAACCTCAAGACACGGTGCCGACGGTCGAAATCGCCGTGGTCATCGTCTGTTGGGCCGTTTCCAAGGCGTTCTGGTCCGAGGCGAAGACCTGGTCGAGCCGAATCAGATCCGCCATCTGACCGATCAGATTGACATTCGACCCCTGGAGGAATCCCGGATCCAGAGATGCGGTCATCTGCCCCGGAGCCGCAGCACCGGCCGTCTGTGTGAACTCGGCATCCCCCGCAGAGACCAAGGACGTCAACGCCGGATTCCACACAGCGATTTGACCAAGCACCGTTCCGCCCGATACGACTTGACCGTTTGTATTCACGGTGGCGCCAGCCGCCTCCGCCTGCGACGCCGCTTGAATCGGCTGCCCGGTCGTCGCGAGGACGGCCTGACCGTCCGCATTCACCAATTCGCCCGCCCCATTGAACTGAAAGTCTCCGGCACGCGTATACGCGACCTGCCCACGTGCGGTCTGCACCGCAAAGAATCCGGACCCGGCAATAGCGACAGCCAGCGGATTACTGCTGGCCTGCATGGCACCGGGAGTCCAATTGCTCGTTGTCACACTCACCTCGGCACCACCGGTAATAGCCCCGAGGGAAACCGTGTTACCCGCGAGATTCGCTTGCATTGCCATCTCGTGGAACGGCGCGAACGCGACCTCCTGCTCCTGGTAGCCCGGCGTGGACACATTTGCCAGATTTCCAGCGACGACGCTCTCTTCCAGCGCCGTTGAGAGTAATCCTGCCGCCGCGCTGTATAGGTCCCGAATCACAGTGCGCGCCCCCTCTCCACCAATTCGGAGGTACCCATGATAAGATTATCGAGGGCTCCCATTCGACAAGCTTGCTGTGAGTCCTGCCGCGTTGGCCAAGGCGCAGGACCGCCCCTCGCCAGTCCATCGCCCCACCGGGTCGGGGATCCACCACCCTTCCCCTTGCGATGCCGGCTCTCCAAGCGACGACAGTTGGCACGCCACGCGCAGGGCACCGGTCCGCTCATCAGACACTCGCCCGGAACGCATCCGTATCCACAAAACCCCACAAAAAAGGCGCCGCCCCCTGTGTTGGTCAGCCGCCCGCACGGTGGACACGCCGCAATGAAGACCTTCCCCCGGCTCCGGCGCAAGTGGGTCGCTTCAAGAAACGCCCCACTTGAACATCATGATCCAAATCGAAAAGATCACCAACAAAATGCCGATCCCACCACCGAGAACCAAGACACCGATGTGCCATGCCGGTCCACGGCTCTCTCGCAAATGCATAAAGAAGCCCAACTGCCACCCGGCCTGAATTGCAGCCAGTGTAAGGATAATGGGGATCAGGGCCACAACCGGCACCACACGGTTGACCACGAGAATCAAAGCCACAAAGGTGAACGCAAGTGAACCAATGAACCCAGCAATCTGTTTCCACGGAAAGCCTTCCTCGGCAAACTGCGGACGAAGGAGCCGCCCCACATCCTCAGCGTCCGCTGCCACCAGCGGTTCAACGTGTCCCTCAGCAGCATGCTCCGACATTGCGAACCCTCCTTTCCCCATCCGAGCATCATTTCAGAATGGTTGAGAGGTACACCACCGTAAAGATGAAGACCCACACGATGTCCAGGAAATGCCAATACAGAGCAAACGTGTATACCTTGCGCGCCGTCTTCGTCCCAAGCCCGTGCACCAACAGTTGGATGATGATCGCAATCCCCCACAGGATACCGAAGGTCACGTGACCGCCGTGCGTTCCCACGAGGGTAAAGAAGGCCGACAGGAAAGAGTTCTGCCCCCAGTTGTACCCCGAGGCCACCAGACCGACGAAATCACGCACTTCGAGCGTGACGAAGGCGGCACCCAGCGCTAGCGTGATGGCGAGGAGCGTAACCACTCCACGCACGCGATGACGTCGCAGTTCGTGGACCGCCAAACTACACGTGAAGCTGCTCGTCAACAGAAGCACCGTCTCAGTCATGACCGTGGTCAGATTGATCGGTAGCACAACACCCAGGCTGCCCATGTTAAGGTTCTCGCCCCGATACACCAGAAACGACGCGAATAGGCACGAGAAGAGCACAATATCCGAGGCCAAAAACAGCCAGAACCCGAAGATGTAGTGCGTCTGTTCGGTATCGGCGAACTCGAGCGGCGTCTCCTCTGGTGCCGCGACGGTTTCCGGAGCTGTCCATTCCAGTGGCAAACTCACGCCTGCAGCCTCCCGAAACGACCCTCGATACCGCGGATGGTATCCGGATCAATTTCTTCGACTTCATCGTAATCCATCATCGCGTACACCAGCGACGCCAACACGGCGACCAACCCAAAGAGCGCAATCCACCACCACTCATAGACGACGCCCCAACCCAGGATGAAGAAACTCAGGCCAAGGAAGAAAGGCTGCGCACTGTGCTTTGGAACGTGAAGCCCGCGGATGGCCTTGGCCGATGGCCAGTTGGGCTGGCCGTTTCCACTCCGCTTCATCTCCCACCAGGCATCGCGGTCATTGACGATCGGAACCACCGCGAAGTTGTATTCGGGCACGGGAGACGGCAGTGACCACTCGAGCGTCCTTCCGTTCCACGGGTCACCCGTCGTATCGCGCACCATGTGCAGGACGCTATACAGAATGTCGTAGACCAGCACTACGAAGCCCGCCCCCATCATGAAGGCACCCACGGTCGAGATTTGGTTCAAGCCCGTCCAGCCGAGGCCTGCAGGATAGGTAAAAATCCGCCGGGGCATCCCTTCGAGACCGAGGAAGTATTGGGGCACAAATGTGACCCAGAAGCCCACGAAGAACAACCAGAAGGCGCGACGGCCCCACCGCTCGTCGAGCATGTAACCGAACATCTTGGGCCACCAGTAGTACATCCCGGCAAGGAGTCCGAAGACGACGCCCCCGATCAGCACGTTATGGAAGTGCGCCACCAGGAAGTAAGTGTTATTCAGCTGGTAGTCAGCCGGTACCGTGGCCAACATTACCCCGCTTGCCCCACCGATCACAAAGGTCGGAATGAAGGCCAGCGCATACAGCATGGGCACCGTTAAGCGTACCCGTCCCTGCCACATCGTAAAGATCCAGTTGAACACTTTCACGCCGGTTGGAATCGCAATCAGCATCGTGGAAAGACCAAAGAACACGTTGATGCTGGCGCCTGCCCCCATCGTGAAAAAGTGGTGTACCCAGACTCCGAAGCTAAGCGCCGTGATAGCCAGCACAGAGACCACCATCGTCGAGTAACCGAATAAGCGTTTCTGGGAGAAGGTCGCGACAACCTCGGAAAACACTCCGAACGCTGGCAGAACGAGAATGTAGACCTCTGGATGCCCCCAGATCCAGAAAAGGTTCACATACATCATCGGCATCCCCCCGTGCCCCAGCGTGAAGAAGGTGGAACCGCCTACGCGATCCAACAGGGTCAGCGCGAGGGCGACGGTTAGGGCCGGGAAGGCGAAGATGATCAACGCAGAGGTCACCAGGGCCGACCAGACAAACATCGGCATCCGCATCAGGGTCATTCCGGGCGCTCGCATTCGAATGATGGTTACGAGGAAATTCACACCAGTCGCGACCGTCCCAACGCCACTTATCAGAAGCGACATTAAGTAGTAGTTCTGCCCGAGGCCGGGATTAAAGGACATTTCCGTCAGTGGCGGATACGCAGTCCAGCCGGCGTTCGGCGATCCGCCGATCACGAACGACACGTTGAAGAGCAAAGCGGCAAAGATGGTAAGCCACAGACTAATAGCATTGAGGCGCGGGAAAGCCACGTCGCGCGCACCGATCAATAACGGCACGGCTACGTTGAAGAGAGCAAAGATGAAGGGCATGGCCATAAAGAAGACCATGATTGTACCGTGGGTCGTAAAAATCTCGTCGTAGTGGTTTGCAGTTAGGAGAGTATTATCCGGAATCGCCAACTGCGACCGCATCATAAGAGCGTCGACCCCGCCGCGGAACAGCATGGTCACGGCGACGATCAGGTACATGATGCCGATCTTCTTGTGGTCGGCGGACGTAATCCATTCCTTC
This sequence comes from Bacillota bacterium, assembly GCA_021791995.1. Lineage (GTDB taxonomy): Bacteria > Bacillota > Sulfobacillia > RBS10-35 > JAJYVN01 > JAJYVN01. Next base: position 3,140 of record JAJYVN010000134.1, on the reverse strand, counting down.
CACAACCACTGCCAACGCTTGTACTTCGTGAGGATAATCACAACGGCGGCGGAGACCAGGATAATGGCGGCATCCGCCCCGAGAATAATGGCGCTATCGTACGTCGACGGCGGAAAAAGCTTTGCGATGATTGCACCCACTTGGATACCGCCTCTCAGGCCGAAGTCGATTTCTTCGAGGGCAACGGACTAGCGATGTACATGCCGCCATTGAGTGTGAAACCATTCAGCTGGGACGGGAAGGTATAGGAGGGATACCCATAGTAGGTCTGGGTTTGGACCAGGTCCTGTTGCAGGAGGCTCTGATACTCAGGTCCAGTCAATGGACTCGCAGTGCTCGCGACCTGCGAGATCCACGATTGGAATTGGCTCGACGACACAGCGTCCACGGAGAAAATCATCTTCGCATAACCACTTCCGGAGAAGTTCGCGCTCCGTCCTGTGTACACCCCCGCGTAGCTCGCCTGCAGCCAGAGCGGCAACACCCTTCCCGGCATTGTGTACTCCATGCCGCCCAGTTGCGGTACCCAGAACGTGTTCATCGGCGAGTAAGCCGTAAGTTCAAAGAGAACCGGCGTATTCACCGGAATCTTGACATAGTTGACCGTGGCGACCTTCTGCCCGGGATACTCAAAGAGCCATTTCCAGTCGATGGACACAACATCGATCGTGATGGGATCACCGCTCGTCACAGGCACCTTGGCGAGCTTAAAGGTCTGTTTGACCATCGGGACGGAGATAAAGGCGAGGATGAGTACAGGAATGACGAACCAGATTGTTTCGAGCCTCTTGCTCCCATGCCAGTCGGGGGTGTAAGGCGCTTTGTTGTCAGGCGTGTCGCGGAACCGGATCACGACAATCGCCAGGAGCACGATCACAAAGAGGATCACAATGCCCATGGGGATGGCTGCGCGTTCCATGAGGTGCATCTCGGTGCGGGCAACGGGTCCCGCAGGTTTCAGGAGAAGGAAGTCCTGACCGCAACCCGACAAGAGGGGCGTTAGAAGCAGGATCGCCAGTAACGCCAGTTTCCGGTTGGAACCGAGACGGAGCCCCACCGTCAACCCACCCCTCGCTCACCGAAATATCAATCCAAACTAGGGACCGAGTAGCACGAGACTAACGTACCATTCGGCGCATGAAAACGGCCTCCTGGGCAAAAAAAATGGTCCATGTGGACCAGGCAATCGGACAAAACGGACCATCTCGTCCACTGCGCAACTGCGGGGCCCTGATACACCGCCTCCCTGGTGTTTTCCAACGTTATGTTCGGTCCGTTGTCGTTCCGGGTTCTGAACCCAACTCGGGCCAGCAGAAGGTAGTCCCCCTCAGCCGGGGCCACCGTGGGGAGGAAGCATCGGTCTTTCTCGTAAATCGGGTAGGAGGGGGGCGTCTCGCCCCCCGTCCTCCCACACCACCGGACGTGCCGTTCAGCATCCGGCGGTTCACCGAGAAGCCGTAAGCGCCGTGTATCGCTCGGTCAGGGTCTTCAGGCCCCGGTCTCGCCACCAGGCGGTGCCTAGGGCCCGATTCAGGGGACCAGAGGCCATGCGCCAATGGCCCTTGCGGGTGTTGGCCCAGCCGATGGCCGTCCACTCCGGGAGTCCCAGATTGCGGAGTTCGCGCACGCGGGTTCTTGGCTGCTTCCACTGCTTCCACAGGCAGGCCCGCAGTCGGGCGCGGATCCAGCTGTCCAGGTTCCGGTAGACGCTCGGAGTCCTGGCCAGGGCGAAGTAGGTCATCCAACCCGTGGTGTAGCGGTTCAGGGCGCGGATGCGCCCCTCCATGCTCCACCCGTTGCTGCGGCCCGTGATCTCTCGCACCCGGTCCTTGAAGCGCTTGAGCGTCCTCTTGTGCACCCGGACCCGGGTCCCGTCCTTCGTGCGGTAGAAACTGAACCCCAGGAATTTGCAGTTCCACGGCCGGTCCACCGTGCTCTTCCGTTCGTTCACCCGGAGCCCCAACCGCTCCTCGACGAAGTGGCGTACGCTTGCCATGACCCGTTGCCCCGCCCGTTCACTGCGGACGTAGACGTTACAGTCGTCCGCTACGCGGACGAATTGGTGCCCGCGTGCGGTGAGTTCCCGGTCCAGGTCGTCCAGCATGATGTTCGCCAGCAGCGGGCTCAGGGGCCCGCCCTGTGGCGTCCCTTCCTCCGTTGTGACGCAGATGCCGTTGACCATCACTCCGGCGCGCAGATACCGGCCGATCAGGCGTAGTACCCGCTTGTCCCTCTCCCTGCGGCCCACCCTAGCCATGAGCTTGTCGTGCTGGACCCGGTCGAAGAACTTCTCCAGGTCCATGTCCACGACCCAGTCGTACCCAGCCTCGATGTGCCCCAGTGCCGCCTTTACCGCGTCGTGCGCGCTGCGCCCCGGGCGAAACCCGAAGCTGTGCTCGCTGAACGTCGGGTCAAACACCGGTTGGAGCACCTGAAGGAGTGCCTGCTGGATCAGGCGGTCCATCACCGTCGGTATCCCGAGGAGCCGCACCCCGCCGTCGGGTTTCGGTATCTCCACCCGCCGTACCGGTTTTGGCTCATAGGTCCCCGTCAGGAGCGCCTCTCGGGTTGCCGCCCAGTTCATCTGCAGATGGGCGCGCAAATCTGCCACGCCCATCCCGTCTATGCCGGGGGCTCCCTTGTTCTGCTCCACGCGTGATAAGGCGGCCCACATGTTGTCGCGGGCCACCACCTTCTCCATCAGGGCGTTCGGGTCGCTTGAGGCCCCTTCGCTCTCCCGCGCCGCGCCCAAGCTCCGCTCTCCGGCCGTCCCTCGGGGCTTCACCCCTACCTCCGGTCGCGAGGCGCCTTTCGGCGTTTGCTGCTCTCGCTGCTCAGGCGTCAAGCGGTCCAGCGCTGTACCTCCTTCTCGATGTTCAGCCCTTCCCGGGCGCCGGTCGGCGGTCGCTTCCCACGCTGTAGCCTTTGTGGAGCCTCGCCGTTTCCGGCCCTTTCGGGCCGGTGCCCTCACCAAGCCGGCATGGCGCAGTCGTCGTCCGCCTCGTCTCGCCCGGTGTAGGGTCGGACCAGCCGAGGCGTTGCCGCCCCTGGGCTGGGACCGCCCGATCCAACCGTGCGTACCCTTTTCGAGTACACGGCTGTCCTCATCCGTTGCCCGCCAGGGGGCGTTTCGGAGTGCG
>JAJYVN010000133.1:7876-8181 GCA_021791995.1 Bacillota bacterium | reverse complement strand
GTGGCGCGTCGTTCCGCGTTCTCCTTCCGCAGGCGCTCGTTCTCCTGTTGCAGCGCCGCCGTCGCTCGCTGAAGCTCCGCCTTCTGCTCTGCCAACTCTGCGATTCGGCGCTCCGCTTCCCCGATTTGCAACCACAGCGCGTCGACATCCGGATCGGGCACTGTCCACTCCCCCCTACCTCTGGTAGGAGCTTATTCGGATCCGCCCCCGTAATCCCCCCTTGAACGCATACACCAACGGCGGCAGGAGTCTATCCGACGCGAGGCCGCCTTGGACGGAATCGATGTGGTGCGCACCAGTGTGCC
>JAJYVN010000133.1:0-7866 GCA_021791995.1 Bacillota bacterium | reverse complement strand
AAGCGCCTCTCCCGGGTGGAACGGGCCTTTCGCACCATGAAGTCCGTGGAATTGCGTGTACGTCCGATTCACCACTGGACCCCGAACAGGGTCCGGGCCCACTTCCTGCTGTGCATGCTGGCGTACTACGTGGAATGGCATTTGCGGCAAGCCTGGCATCCGTTCCTCTTCGACGATGAGTACCCAGGCGCTCACCTGGGCGACTCCCCCGTCAGCCCGGCCGTTCGTTCGCCGCAGGCGCGCGCCAAGGCCTTGACCAAGCAGACGGCCGATGGCTGGCCCGTGCACAGCTTCGTGACATTGCTCTCCAACCTGAGCACCATCGCCGCCAACACCATGCGCGTCCCCAACCGCCCTGAGGCGCCCGCCTTCACCGTTATCACCACACCGACACCATTCCAGGCGGAGGTGCTAAAGCTGGTCGGCGCCGACGTCCTCCGATCCCGTAGACAGAATAAGCTGGCCTGATTTAACCGCACCCCTTGGGCCGCAAGGCTTGTCGCGCTCTATGCAACCAAACTTCGGTCTAGAGCGGAAATGGCAGCGAGTCTTTCACTACCCAACCGATTCGGAAAAGCAGGCGGCCGAAAGGCAAGCGCAGCCACGAGCCGAGAGTGCTCACCACAGATGGTGGGGGCGAACGCCAGGGGAACGACGGATGCCCCTGCGGTCGAGTGCCCGTGCGATCCGAGCCGGGAGGCTCTGGTCAGTGGTGAGGCTGGTTCGTGGTCGGTCGTGAGTGCGCAAGCGGCTTGCCGCGAGAGCCGTAGGGCGACTCCCAATAGCCCGCCGACCTCACTCCTGCGTATGGGGTCGGCTCCTACCCCGACAGGCGCGAAGGAACCATGGGCAACCGGCGCAAGCCGGATTGGGGCGGCACGAACGTCATTTGTCTTGATGTGCCAGGAACATCGGGCAACGGCTGACATCACAGTCGAAACATCCCTTCTGTTACTCTGCCCAGTCCGGATTGATCCCGGGCAGCGTGGCACCGATTGCCTTGAGCCAGGACCGCAGCATCTCATCCAGAACCGAGGCGCGCTCCGGCTGTGTCTCCACCAGGTTGTGCGCCTGACTGATGTCCTGACGCAGGTCATACAGTTCCAGGTGCTCGTCCTCGAAAAAGTGCATCAGCTTCGCGTCGCCGACGCGCACGGCGGCTCCCGGCGTCCCGCCCTGGTTGCCATAATGGGGGTAGTGCCAGAAGATAGCTTCGCGGGCAAGGCACCCCGAAGCGCGCAGAAGCGGCAAAAGGCTCACCCCGTCCGTATGCTGCGCTGGGCGTAAGGGAAGGCCTGCCGCCTCCAAAAACGTGGGATAGAAGTCACAACTGATCACCGGCTCCGTGCACACCGCACCCGACCGCACCCGGCCGGGCCAACGGACGAGTAGCGGTTCCCGCACTCCCCCGTCATACATCCAGCCCTTGCCCTCCACCAGCGGGGCGTTGCAGGTCGGGGACCCCTCGGCCGTCGCTAGCCCCCCGTTGTCCGAGGTAAAGACAACGATCGTGTCCTCCGCGATGCCCTCCTCCTCCAGGGCATCCAACACACGGCCCACGTTGGTGTCCAGGTTTTCCATCATGGCCGCATAGGTGGGATCGGACTGCAAGCGTCGCCGCTGTACACGATGCGCCCTCTTGTGGCTGCACGGAAAACACTCTCCCGCCTCGAGCACCGGCAGCCGGTCGAGCCCCAGACGACGGGCCTTTGCACGGTATTTGTCCACGAGAGGCACCGGCGCCTCGATGGGCGTATGGACCGCATAGTGGCAAAGATTCAGGAAGAAGGGCCGCCCATCACGCTGGCGGATCAGATCTATCGCGTGGTCCGTCAGGCGATCGGTGAGGTAGGCGCCTGGGTCCCCCTCCGGCAGCGTATCGATACCCCAGGGCGCGAAGTAGCTGCGGGGAGGACGACCCCAAGCGCCTCCCCCGATGTTCACCTCAAAGCCATGCGCAAGGGGTGTGTAGGGCGAACCACCCAGATGCCACTTCCCCACATGCCAGGTCGCGTAGCCCCCTTCGTGCAGGGCGCGAGCGAGACTGACCTCGGACGTCGGGAGATGGTCCAGGAAGGGAGCGTCGATCAACCGGCCGGTGGCATGTCCCCCAATGTAGTTGGTGATCCCAATCCGTGCTGGATACTTGCCACAGAGGATGCTGGCACGTGTGGGTGAACAGACCGGACTCGCCGCATACGCATCGGTGAACCGCATCCCTTCGGTCGCAAGACGATCCAGCCGTGGTGTCTCGTAGAACGCGCTGCCGTAACAACCAAGATCACGCCAACCAAGGTCATCACAGAGGATCAGGATGATGTTCGGCCGCATGCTGTGTCCCCTCCCCGACGCCACGGTCCTCCGTTGGCCGCGCGGCATCGCATCCTTCCCATGGCTCCGGTCTGCGTGGGCCAAGGACGATCCGCTCGATCCCCCGTTCCGCCACGCTACGCTGTCCGTTGGCGCGGAGCCCGCGATCCTCGACCACGCACCCGAGATGAGCGCCCCGGCTTGTGTACTTGGATCTGACCCCGCTGATCCCTCCTGCATCCGCTCGTCTTTCGGTTACGGTCCACCGATACGATGCCGGAGGGTCCCCAGGGAAGTCCTAGGGTTGCCTCGGAGCGGCTCGAGACGGTCTCGTTACCTGGCGAGGATAGGCCCTTTCTATTCCTCAATTTCCGCCAAGGACAAGGCGTGGTTAATGATCCGACACAAAAAGAACTTCTGCGGCCAGAATGGACCGTCGCGCGCTGGTCCAACGCTTGTTACGGTGTCTGCGTTCCAGAACTACCTCTTTTCATGGCGCTTCTCTTCAGGATTCGACGTGTCACACGGTTCGAGCACACGCCGTCCGGTGCCAACCGAGCCGCATCCAACGCTCGCTCAGCACCATCCAGAGGAGTGGGCTGAGTTAGAGGAGTGTTTGCGCAGTCCGATCCCGGGATTCCAGTCGTTGACGGTGAAACCGAGGGGGGCCAAGGAACCGTCATTGCGGCATGGCGCGAAGAAGGAGCACCCAGCGACCGAACGCTTGCAGACCTCTCGGGCCGCACATTGCGACGGTTATGCTGGGCCACGCTTTGCGTTTCGCCCCTGCGCCCGTTCCCGTTCTGATAGTCTTTTGTTTCCGGCCACTTCCGGTTTCCCTACGTGCCACAATAGGGTGAGACAGGTCGGGACCGGAGTTTAGGGTATGGGGCCGGGGAGAGGACGGAAGGAAACCGGGAACCGCGTCGATGGCGTGGGAAATGGCACACCACTCCCGGCTGGGCTCTCGCACTAAGGTGGGTACAGTCGACGGGCGGATTGTCGACCGAGCAGGCCCATCGGCAGAGCGCAACGAATACGAGAAAATCCTCATGTGTATCGTTGTTGAGGGTTTTCGGAGCGGATGGAACAGATGCCTAAAGCTCGATGCTTTGCCCTCGTGAGTCTGGGGTGCCTGATCGCCCTATCAGCTTGCAGCCGCCGCGTCGCCACGCCCTCCCCGGCTTTGCCCTTGGCGCATGCCTCCGCCCATATGTTCCCGTACGAGGGGGGCTGGCTCGGCGCGGATGACGCATACTCCGTCTCGCTCGGAAACGACAAGAGCCTCTGGTTCTTCGGGGACACCTTCATCGGCCCGCCCGGGGCAACGAGCCGCACGCAGGCCATGGGACTGATCCATAACTCCGTCGGCGTTTCCACGTGTCCCGCGCAAGGCTGCACGTTTCAGTACTTCTGGAACGGCATGGGCGGCAGCCATCCTGACCCGGTATTTGTCGCGCCGGGACTGGATTGGTTTTGGCCCATGGATGCATTCATCTACCGTGGAACACTGTATGTCGCCCTGATGCAGATGTATTCCGTTGGGAGTGGGGCATTTGGATTTGCGACAGGAGGCACCCAGTTGGCGAGTATCACCAACTATACGGAACCGCCAACGCAGTGGAAGATTCGTTATCAGACCATCAACAGCGGATCCAGCGCTATTCCAGGCGTCTCGATCGTCGTCGGTCAAGGGCCCGGCGGGAATCCCGATCCAGCGAATCCGGATGGAGCTCGCTACGCATACTTTTGGACCGATCCCAGCAACTCCGCATATCTGGCGTTGCTGCGCGTTCCTTTGGCAGAGTTGAACCACCTGTCTCGCCCCGGGAACGCGTCATGGTCGGTGTTGAGCACGAGTGGCAACTGGGTGCCGTGGGCAACCACCGCCGTAACGCTGCCGAATAATGCCGCCCACGTCCTCAGCCCGGGTGCCACCGAGATGACGGTACGCTACCACCGTTCAACGGACCAGTGGATTGCGGTCTATCCTGTCGGCCTCGATCATGCCGCTTACTACAGCCTGTCATCAACGCTGACAAGCGGGTGGGGCCCGGCGGAAATACTGTATCGTTACCCAGAGATGGAGCCATCCAATCCCAACTACACTCCCAACGTGTTTTGCTATGCGGCCAAAGAGCATACCGAGTTCGAGTCGTCTGGCGAACTGGCATTCACCTATGTGTGCAATTCCACCGTGGCCAGTGATGTTACCCATAATATGAATCTGTATCATCCCGTAATGGTGATCCAGAAGCTTCCGCGTTAAACAGCGAGCCCCAGCTGGCCCCCACGCGTCTCTCCCAGCCCACCCTGCTCCACAGAACGCAGGAAGTGGAGGCGGGCTGTAGAAGCCAGGGACTCGTGCAGGGGAGGCGGTCAGTCTGCGCGCTTGCGTGGTGGAAGGTCCTCTTGAGGCCTCGGTGCGAGAGGTGGAGACACCGAAACCGCGGGTCGGTGAAGTTCTGGTCCAGGTCGCGTACTGCGGCATCTGCGGAACGGACTATCACATCTACCGCGGTGAGTTCCTCTCCCCGTATCCCCTGGTCCCGGGCCACGAATTCTCGGGCACCGTTTGCGCCATCGGTCCCGACGCCGAGGGATGGAGCGTCGGGGATCGTGTGACCGTGGACCCATCCCTCTTCTGCGGTCACTGCTATTACTGCCAACGCCGCCACTGGAACCACTGCGCCCATTGGGGAGCGCTCGGCAACACGGTGGATGGCGCCTTCGCGGAATATGTACGGGTACCTGTACGAAATCTCCATCGCGTACCGGATGGCATGTCGCTTTTGGACGCGGCCTTCACCGAACCGCTAGCATGCGTGGTGTGGGGACTCGAACGACTGCGGGTCTTCCCCGGAGACCGGGTCCTGCTCTTCGGTGCGGGCGCCATTGGCTGCCTTTGGACGCAGGGCTTGGCCCTCACGCAGGCCAGTCTGGTCGCTGTGGTCGACATAGCAGAGGAAAAACTTCGCATGGCACGCACGCTCGGGGCGATGGAGACCTACCAGAGCGGTCCAGACCTCGAAACTCGCCTGCTATCACGAACCGATGGCCACGGGTTCGATGTGGTTGTCGACGCTACCGGTGTGCCGTCGGTAATCCAGGCCATGTTCCGATTTGCTGGCAAACGCGCACGGATCCTGCAGTTCGGGGTTGCCCCCGCCCAGGCAGAGATCGTCCTTCGCCCGTTTGACGTCTACCACAACGACTGGGAAATCATCGGCTCCATGGCTGTCAACTACACCATGGCGCAAGCGCTCGATCTGCTTGCATCGGGTCGCATTCGGGTCAGCCCGCTCGCAACGCGCCAGGAGGGTCTCGCGGCCCTACCGGCCATCCTTGGCGCACCGAAACCGGCGGGCGAGATGAAGACCTTTATCTGCCCGTCTTAGCATGCACGAGACGGATCAATGCCTACCGCCTCGCAGCGTATGAAGAAGCTCGCTGTGGACGTGTCCATTGCTGGCGACTAACCCGCCAACAGCTGCCGTCCACGGCGTCCCATCAAAGTCGGTGACCATACCACCGGCCTCCCGCACCAACAGCACCCCCGCCGCCGCGTCCCATGGGCGGAGCGTCTCCTGCCAGTACCCGGTAAGGATGCCACACGCCACGTATGCCAGGTGGAGGGCTGCGGAACCTAGGTTGCGAATGTTAGGGCAGACCTGCGCGACCTCGGGGATCAGGTTCAGAGCCTCGGTTCGTCCGGGGTCTAGGGACGGGACACCCGTCGCCAAAAGGCCAGTGCTGAGATCGCTCGATCCGCTCACCCGTGCCGCAACTCCGTTGCGTCGAACGCCGGCACCCTGCGCGGCGCTATACAGCTCATCGCCGAGTGGATCATAGACGGCTCCCGCCACGGGAACGCCAGCCTGTGTCAGGCCAACGGAAATGGTGAAGCCGCGAAGCCCGTGGACGAAATTGGTCGTGCCATCGATTGGATCAATGTACCAGACCAATCCATGCTTTGGATCCCCGCCGAACTCCTCCCCCACCACGGCGTGTTCCGGAAAACGCCGTTGCAGCTCTTCCGTCAAAAGCACCTCTACCTCTCGGTCGACCTCGGTGACGAGATCATTCGGCGTCGACTTGTGCCCAATTTGGCCCGGCCGACCGACTCGCCCACGGACATGGCGTCCGGCCTCGGTCACCAATCGTGCAGCAACGTCCTCCGCGACTCGCCAATCTTCCACACGCAATCGCCCTTCCGAGAGTCAAGCGGGCGGCAGAAGGATCCCGCCGCCCGTCGTTGGAACAAATGGTAACAGAAACGCTATTCCGGTGAACCACCTTGGGACAGTTGGCGCTCGGCCAGTTCGATCATGCGCTTGACCATCTGTCCGCCCAGATGGCCACCAAGGCGCCCACCGATCCGACCAGCCTCCCGGGTGGTCAGATCACCGTTGTACCCGGGCTTGAGGTCGATGCCGAGTTCGTTCGCCACCTCATACTTCTCCCGGTCGAACTGTTGCTTCAGCCCTGCCGGGCCACCGCCGGTGAAGTAGCCCAGCTCATCCGCTACCTCATACTTGAAACGCTCCAAGTGGAGCTTCGCCATAACAATCACCTCCCGGTGGTATTCTGCTCGCGCACGTTCGCGACACAGACGGGAAATGCTAGACGAGACGGTAGGTGTCGCGCGAGAACCCGACGCAGGCCCTATGCATACGCTTCGGGCCTGCCACGATTGCCAACAACGGGAGGGGTGTTCCATGACATACCAGAAACGTGTTCGCTTCACGGGACCGAAGAGCATGCTCCACCGCGTGGAGTTTGGCGGTGCATGGGAGACGCGCTTGACCAAACGCATCCAGAAGGAGGAGCAGGCAAACGAGGCGGAAGGTCGCCACGAGGAGGAGCCTGCCGAACAAGCTGCGGCGAAAAGCGTCCGCGAGCACGGCTGAGTCGAGGCGCGATCCGCGCGTCGCCCTTGCCGCCGAACGTACCCTCCTCGCCTGGACAAGGACCGGGGTTGCGTTGGTAGTGTTGGGCATCGCGCTCGTGCGCTTCCTCTTGTTCACGGAGTCACGCCATGCCCCTTCGGGGTCCCAGCGTCTCCTGGGCATGGGGCTGGTTGCTGCGGGAGGGCTACTCGCCGTGACAGCCGGTGTTCGCCATGTCGTTACAATCAAGCGTTGGCGGCGCGGGCAACCCCAACTCCCTAGCCCACTTGTTGGGTTGCTCGCCGTCGCGGTAGTGGTCGCGGCGGCCATTTACGCACTCTTTACCATAGGGCCAGGCTGAACCGTTCCCCTTTTTTCTTTCCGGCCGGCGCAGCGGCCAGGGGTGCCCTGCACTCCCACGAAAACCTGCCCCGTATTGCGGTGGGCGTGCGGGAGCGTCCCAGTGGTACGCGGGCACTGGGATGATCGCAATATGGATCTGCGGACACGGTCGGTGCCCGGAGACCAGGGCGTGGGCGCCAAAGGCACCCGCCTGCGGGCCCTCGCCAGGGGCCGTAGCGCTCTAGCCGCGCCAGGGGTACCGTGCCGCCGACGGTTATCGGTCGGTGGCCGGCTGCAAGTCCACCTTGTAGCCCAAGGCCTGCAG
>JAJYVN010000132.1 GCA_021791995.1 Bacillota bacterium | reverse complement strand
AGAGATCGGGGAACCGGTGGCGCTCCTCGCAGACTTCTACCACATGCAACAGGAGAACGAACCACTGGAGCACTTGGTGGAGGCAGGGGCCGCCCTGCGGCACGTCCATGTCGCCGACAGCGGCCGCCGTGCCCCCGGAACCGGCGACTACCCGTACAGCGCCTTTGCCGAGGCCCTGGCCGATGCTCAATACAGCGGCCGCATCTCCATCGAGTGCCGTTGGCAGGCCTTTGCCCTCGAGGCCGCCCCCGCCCTCCGCTTCCTGCGAGGGGTCATGTCTTCGTAGCACCGCTCATCCCACGGGGCCTCCGAACCAGAGGCGCAGCGTCACAACCTCATAGGGGCGGATGGAAACGATCAACTCCGCGCCATCGACCGTCGGCGCGGGGGCATCGAGCGCCTCCTCCAGGAGATTGCACCGGACCGCGCGAACCACCGAGTTCACAAGCCGCAGCCGAACCGGTCGGCGTGAACCACGCCACTCCACCAGCCGCACAATCACCGAGCCGTCGCCGTCCTCTGCCGCCTTCACCGCCTCGACCGTTACGCCGGGACGATCCACCGAGAGGAGCGACGCCTTGGCCGGAAGACGTCCGTTCCCTTCGACGATGCAGGATTCGAGTGCCGCATTCAGTTCGGAGGCGCGTTCCAGCACCTCCCCCTGCCTCCACATGCCTCCGTGGGGGTATACAGCATAGGTAAAGGTGTGGATCCCCTGATCCGCCTCCGGGTCGGGACGAGTCGGTGCGCGAAGAAGACTCAGCGACAGCACCCCGTCCCGGACATCGTGGCCATAGCGACCGTCGTTTAAGAGAGCGGCACCCCAGTCCCCTTCCGAGAGGTCCGCAAAGCGCTGCGCCGCTACCTCGAAGTGCGCCCAGTCCCACGACGTGTTGCGGTGCGTGGGTCGCTCGATGTGCCCATACGGGATCTCGTAGGTTGCCACAGTGGTGCGCACCTCGAATGGGAAGGAGGCCTTGAGGAGACGGTGGTGCTCATGCCAGTCGATGGTCGTTGGTATGGTCAGGCAGCGCCCGAGGCAGTCCAGGGTGTAGGTGTGGCGGATGGTGGAGTTGTGGTATGGGATTTCCACCTCAATCACTGCCCGGACCGGGCCGCGCTCACGCAGCGTCACGCTCGCTCCCGCCCCAATGCGCTGTCCTTCCTCCGGGTAGGAGAAGTCGATATCCCAGGCATCCCAGTTCGCGGGCCGGTCCTCGTATACCCAGAGCTCATTGCCGGCCCGATCTGGCACCAGGGCCTCCCGCCCATTGTCCCGGTCAAGCAGTCGACGGATCCGCCCCTCGCCGTCCAGTTCCACACGCAGATGAGCGTTCTCAAGCCAACCAGTTCCCGCGGTAACAGGTGTGAATGGCGCCTCGGCTGCCCCTGCGTGAAGGATGACCGTCCGGTAGCCGACGGACGGAACGGCACGGATCGCCACCAGGACCGCACGCCCACCATGCATCGAGACCTCTTGCAGCGGAAGGACCTCGCCCTCCTCATTGCGGGCATGGACCTGCGGGGGCGCATCGGCAGGAAGCGGGAGCGTCACGATTCCATCGCGGACCCACGGCAGAGAGTTGAAGATGACATGCGCCGCCAGGCGCTCCCCGTGGACCAGGACCCGCTCGCCCAGCACCCGCAGGGCGGCCCTGCGCACGGCATCGCCCGCATCCAACACACGCGCATAGTCCTGGTCAGCGTCCTCATACACCTCGTGGATCCCTGAGCCGGGGAGGATGTCGTGGAACTGATTGCGCAACAAAAGGCACCAACCCTCATCCAGCGCTCGCTGCTCCGGTCCCTCACCCTGCAGACGCGCCAGCGTCGCCCAGAGTTCAGCACAGCGATAGAGCTGCTCCGCTCGGCGGTTGTTCGCCTTGGTCCGACCCTGGGATGTGTATGTGCCGCGATGGAGCTCCAGATAGAGCTCACCATTCCACACCGGGAGTTCGACCAAGGCAGCGAAGGCCCGGTCAAAGAAATCGTCGGTTGGACCAACATGAATCTGAGGCAGGCCCGGTAGCGGGGACTGCACCAAAAGCTCCAGCCGCTCCAGCATGTCGATGGTCGGTCCGCCACCACCATCGCCAAAGCCGTACGCGTAAAGATTCTCACGCGTCGTTTCCTTCGGCTGGGTCTTCTGCCAGAGGCGCCGCAGAGAACCAGGCTGCAGATTACCGTTGAACTCCGAATACATTTGCGCCAGAATACGCGTGCCATCGAGTCCTTCCCACCAGAACCGATCGGCAGGAAACCGATTGGTCTGGCTCCAAGACAGTTTGGTGGTCGCAAATGCGCGCATTCCACCCTGCACCAAGATCTGGGGCAACGTCCACGCAAAACCGAAGGTGTCTGGCAGCCAGCAGATGGTACTCCTCCGACCGAACCGCTCTTGAAAGTAGCGTTGACCATAGAGAATCTGGCGAGCAAAAGCCTCCCCGGAGGGGAGGTTGCCGTCCGGCTCCACCCACATCCCACCCAGCGGCTCCCAGCGCCCGGAGGCGATCGACCGTTCGACCCGATCCGATAGCGATGGATACCGATCACGCAAGAACTCATAGAGCACGGGCTGCGTCTGGGTAAAGAGATAGTGGGGGTAGCGGTGCATCAGATTTAGGGCGGTCGATGCGGTGCGGGCCACCTTCCGCTCGGTCTCCTGCAGGCGCCAGAGCCACGCAACATCAATATGGGACTGGCCGACCAGGTGCAAAACGCCTTCTGGCAACCCGGGCAGGTCTCTGACCCGGCGCCACGTTGCTTCCCAAGCGGCCGCGGCCGCGCCGCTCAATGCCGTCGCGTCATCCCAGGGAAGTCCGCGCAATCCCCCTTCCAGGAGCCGCAAGAGCGGCAGCCGAGCCACATGATCGCCCGGTAACGCACGCATCGTCTCCCAGAGGAGCTGAAATCCAACCCGTGCCGTCAAGGCCCTGCGGTGGATCCGCCGCCACTCCAAGGCCTCGATTCGCCGCTTGCCGCCCGTCCACTCCACCGCCAATAGGGAAGAGCCTTGATCCCCCTCCGCCAGGAGGATGGTGTCGTGGTTTCGATCCACACCCTGGAGCGGTTGGCCATCGAGAAACGCCAAGCCTTCCCCGTCCGACATCCGCAGGTGGATCGCTGTCCAGTCCCCTGTGGCACCCTGGATGCGAGGCACAGTCATGCGTAACCACAGCGACCAGGGCTCGGAGGCAAGACCGCACTCCTCCCCCGAAGCCACAGCGGACCAGCTCTGATCATCGAACGATGGCTGCGCAGGCGCGACCGCCTGCACCGGATTCGGTTGCCGTGGCCCCGACCAAAAGCGGCACCCATCGAGCGTTTTGCGCTCGATAACCTCCAGACCGTCCAGCCGCTGCACCGCGCGCTCGACCCGCTGCTCCCGAATCTGTTGCTCGCTCGCTTCCAATTGTCATAGCCCCTTGCCCGCGTGATCCCGTTCATGTGGCCTTTCGCGAAGGACCACCCGTTTCCTCCCGTTCTCCCTTCCGGTTTGGGCCCCCCGACCCGGTCGCCGGGAATGACGCAAGCGGAGTTCGGAGGAGCCCGCCACAAAAGCGCGAACCATAGCATTGCATCGCTCCACCAGAAGCGGCGCGGACGTCCACCAAGGGTCGCCACACAAAGGAGGCGCCCGTTTTGTACGTGCGAGCGGAGGAGATCGATTCCCAACGCCAGGCGCCGGGGCCGCGCGGCTGGCCGTTCGTTGGCGTGGGCCCCGCCTATCGCGTCGACCCGTTGAGCTTTTTAACCCGCATGCAGCAACAATTCGGCGACATCGTCACCCTCCCCATGGGCAGCCGGCGCCGCCTATTCCTTCTTTCGGATCCCGCGTATGTGGAACAACTCCTTGTTGCCCATGCGAGCAACTACCACAGCCGCGACATTAATCGCTCCGCGATGGAGTTTTTAGGCGATGGCCTACTCAACATCGATGGCGAGACCCATCGACACGACCGAGCGCTCGTGCAGCCTTCCTTCTCCCGTCGACAGGTTGAGTCATACGCGGCCATCATGCTGGATCACACCGACACGATGTTGCATCGCTGGAAACCAAACACCGAGGTCTCCTTCCGCCATGAGATGCAACGCCTCACCCTTGGCATCGCTGCACAGGCCTTCTTCGGCCTGGATTTACGCCACGAAAGTGCTGCGTTCGGCGATGCCTTCTCGCGCATCATCCGCTATCGACCGCTGACCGTGATCGGCGTTCCGCGCCCCAAGTGGGATCTCCCGATCACCGCCTATGGTCAGATGCAACGGGCGCGGGCCTTCCTCGACGAGCAGATTTACGCCCGCATCACCCAGCGCCGCCAGCAGGCGATCCCGGGGGACATTATCTCGAGCCTCGTGCAAGCCGGCATGCGCGATGAGCAGGTTCGGGACCATGCCATGACATTTTTGGCAGCCGGGCACGAGACCACGGCCAATGCCCTGGCCTTTGCCTTCTATCTTTTCAGCACCCATGCCTCCGCCAGCACACCGCTGTTGCAGGAACTGGCGGCCGAATTGGGCAATCGGGACGTGGTCCTCGACGACCTCCCCCGCCTCCCCGCGCTCGACCGCTTCACCCGTGAATCTCTCCGCCTCTACCCACCGGCATGGATTATCGGTCGGCGCGCCGTTGCCGACGACGCAATCGGCAACTTCCGACTGCCGGCGCGTTCCTTTGCCATCGCCAGCCAGTGGGTAATGCACCGCATGCCCCGTTACTGGCCCGACCCGCTCGCCTTCCGCCCCGACCGTTGGCTACCCCACGAGCAGGGCGGCCAGAACATCATCCCGTACACTTACTTCCCCTTCGGTGGTGGTCCCCGCACCTGCATCGGCATGCCCTTCGCGCAACAGGAACTCCGACTCATCCTGGCCCGGATCCTTCAGCACTACGTCCCAGAGCTCGTCCCGGGCCAGCGGCTGGTGCTCGAGCCACACATTACCCTGCGGCCCCTGCGTGGCACGCGTATGCGGCTGGTCCCGCGCCTACGCTAGCCATTCCCTCACCTTGGTGCGCAGGAGTGCCGGCACGACGCGCGAACGGATTCCGCAGCGAACGATGAGGGGGACTTTGGTATGCTCGCGGAGCGAGGCGTCATTCGCAAACAGTATGAAGCCGATGGCTACGTGCTCCTCCCCCACGTCCTGGACCCCGAGCTGGTGCGCGAGGCCCAGAAACACGTGGCGTGGCTGCAACAGCGCCACCCCAACCTCCGCCCCGAGCAACTCGGGCACACACTGGTCGCCAACGATCCGTTCTGGCTCCGACTTGTCTCGGATGACCGACTGCTGAACATCGCGGAGACCTTCATTGGACCGAACATCGCCCTCTTCGCCTCCCACTACATCTGCAAGCCGCCGCATGACGGACAGCCGGTGCTTTGGCACCAGGATGGTAGCTACTGGCCGCTCGAACCTGTGGAAGTCGTCACGCTGTGGCTGGCCATCGATGACTCTTTGCCCGAGAACGGCTGCCTCCGCGTGATACCAGGGAGCCACCACCTGCCGTTACAGCCCATGAAGCCGCGCGGTGATACGCCCAACGTCCTTGGATCGGGAATGGATTCCTCACTGGTCGATGTGGGCCGCGCCGTGGACTGCGTGTTGAAGGCGGGCGGGGTGGAGGTCCACCATCCCAACATCGTGCATGGCTCGGAGGCCAACCACTCCGACTTGCGCCGTTGCGGCCTGACCATCCGCTACATCCCGACCTCCACCCGTATCACAACACCCGACTGGCCCTGCGCGTTCCTATTGCGCGGCCAGGCCGTCCCTGACATCAATCACTACCTGCCGCGACCGCGCTTCCGACCGGGGGAACACATGCCATTCCGCGACGCGGAACGGTAGCAGCGTTTGCCGGCGGGTTATCCCGCCGGCAAACGCCCCCCTAGGCACCGGTAAAGACACGACGAAACGTCGTCTCGGCCGGTTTTTTCGGATCGTGTGGTCCTCTTGGCGAGAGGTTCTCGCCCGCATCGACACGGCTACCCAAGCCGTGTCGATGCGGACCCTGTGGCTTTTCGGGCGATGCGAATGTCGTGGCGGCTTTGCATCTCGACCGAAGTTTGGCGGCTCGTTGTGGGATGGACTGGCTCAGCCGTAGGGGAAAGCGGCCAAATCGGACCTTGAATGTAGACAGAAATGGTGGCCAAAAGACTTGCCGCGGACATCCCAGCGGGTGTATACTCCTCGCATAGGCAAGAAACTCAGCGGGCTATACGTGGCCGAGGTCAAGAAGCAATAGAAAGACCGCACGTACAGTTCCTTTCTCCTTCGCAGAAGCTATCGCGAAGACGGCAAGGTGAAACAAGAGACCATCGCCAACCTCTCCTCCCTCCCACGTGACGCCGTGTTCATCCTCCGGGATATCCTCCGCGGCAACGCCTACGCCCCGCAAGAGCAGGCCCTGGAGTGCGTCGCCACCCGCAGCCACGGCCATGTGGCGGCCATCGCCGCGATGGCCGATCAACTACGCTTGGCGGAATTGCTCGATCCTGAGCCATGCCCCGAGCGGGACTTGGTACACGCTCTGGTCGTTGCTCGCGTCGCTCGGCCATTGACCAAGCTCGCCACCACCCGGTGGTGGCAGACCACCACGTTGATGGACAATCCCGTCGTCGCCGCGGCCAGCCCAGAGGATGTGTACAAGGCGCTGGATTGGCTGATCGAACGGCAGGGCCATATCGAGCGTGTCCTCGCCCGTCGTCATCTCCACGGGGGCAGCATGGTGCTTTACGACCTCAGTTCCAGCTACGTGGAGGGCACCCATTGTGCCCTGGCCGCCTTTGGTCATAACCGTGATCGCAAGCAAGGCAAACGCCAGATCAACGATGGCTTGCTCACCGATGCCGAGGGGCGACCGGTTGCGATCGAGGTGTTCCCAGGCAACACGGCGGATCCCAAGACGGTGGATATTCAACTGCAGAAGATCAAGGATCGCTTTCCATTGGGGCGGGTGGTCCTCGTTGGGGACCGAGGGATGCTCACCAGTGCGCGTATCGAGGTGCTGCGGGAGCGCGGAGGCATTGATTGGCTCAGTGCGCTGCGGTCCAAGGAGATCCAGGCCCTGGCCGGCCAGGGCCTGGTCCCTCTGTCCATCTTCGATGAACGGGACCTCGCGGAGATCCACTCTCCGGAGTTTCCCGGGGAACGTCTTGTGGTCTGCCGCAATCCGCTGCTCGCGGAGGAACGGGTCAAGCATCGTGAGGCGCTCATGGCGGCGACTGAGAAGATGCTGGAACGGCTCTCCCTGCGCGTACGTAACGGGCGCCTCAAACGTCCAGAGAAGATCGCCGAAACCTTGGGCCGGATCAAGAACCACGACAAGGTTGCCAAGCACTTTGAGTGTGTCATCGGTGCGGGTGAGTTCCGCTACCAACGGGTAAGCGTTCAGGGGGAGGATTCGGTGACGGTTGGGAGGGGTGGTTGGCGGTCGAGATGTGGGCCGGGGCGAGTGCTGATCGGCGGGCAAGCGGGAGGGTCGGGCGTGAGGGGAGGAAGGGCGCCACAGCGGGGGCTGGCGAGTCGGATCGGCAGTGATCGTGGTACGGTGGGAGCAAGACACACCAGAGCGGGCGCGCGGTCGCAGACCAGGCGCCGGGGGCTGGTGTGTACCGGTGACCGATCCGCATGGCGGCTACGGAGAGGCGACCCGAGGTAGGACCAAGCGGGCGACGGTGCTGTTGGGACCGCGGCGGGAGGCGGTGGACCCACGCAACGTCCGAGCGCACGGGGCCGCAGGGATCGGGATATCGTCCAGGGTCGGATCGGTATCGGCTGATGCCGCCGGCTGCAGCGGGTCGGGGACAGGGGCCGCACCCATAGGCGGTGCGCCGGCCGGATCGGGCGGGAGGATCGGATCCAGGCAGGGCTCTGGAGCCTGGGTTGGTGCAGGTGCGTCGGCGGCTGCAGCGGTGCTCGGAGTGGACGGCGGTGGAGGTGTGGTTGCGCGGAGGTCTGTCGCATCCTTGGCCACCGGCTCTGGCACCTCCGGGAGGAGCGACGGGGCCGGGGTGCCCGCGCGCAGGGCCTCAGCTGCTTCGGTGAGATAGGTCAGCGGCGAGCGTCCCTGCGGTCGACAGGTATCGGTGACCGTGAGCATCCGCAGGGCGAAGGCAGCGCCATCGGCACTACGGGTCCCGAGGCTTTTCTTCCTCCATTGCACGCCCTTGCGTATTCTACGCTCGCTACCGTTGTTG
>JAJYVN010000131.1 GCA_021791995.1 Bacillota bacterium | reverse complement strand
CGACGCTCACCGTCACGCTGCGCGTGAATTGCCCCTTAGGGGAAGAACGGGTGGATGCTGCGTGCGCACCCCCACCCTGCGCCGCTGACTGCAGCGCGGAACCGGCCACGTCGCAAACCAGCCCGTGTTTGCGTTCTACGTCGCCGAGCGCTGGTCTGACTTCGGCCGAGGAGGAGGTTTTGTGCGGAATTCCCAAGCCGTATCTGACCGATGGCACGGAGGTGCGTTGCTATGGGTCGGTCTGGGGTTTAGACAGAAACACCCCGCAGAATCCCGATTGCGCGGCGAACTGAGTGGTGAAGCAGGACAGGCCTTGGTCCTGGTGGTCTTGGTGATCGGCATCGTGCTCGTCCCGTTGACGCTGGCACTGCTTGCTATGAGCGCCCTGGTGGTGGCGAAGAGTCAGTTGGGCCAGGCTGCAGATGCCGCAGCCTTGGCGGCGGTTCAGGCGGAGCCGCCGGGTCCTGTGACTCTGGCGGTGTCCTGGGAGATCTACACCTGTGTGCAACAGAACATGGATACGGAGTGTGCGCCGGTTGCCCCGCAGACGACGGATGTTACGGGGACGGTGTCCGCGTTGTTTGCCGCAACGGATAGCCCTGGATTTGGCTCGCTCCCAGGGTGGGCGCAGCGGGCCGGATGTGTGGGGACCGTCTGGTCGGGCGCCGGGGTTCCTCCCGGCGCGTATCCGATTTGCCTTCGGCAACGGGTGGTGGCTGTTGGTGCCCCCACGGTCATTTCGACGCCAATGCTGCTTGCGGCTTCTCGCGCCTTTGTTGCCAACGTGGCCTTCACTCCCGATCTGCGGGGGGCATCCCTCCGCAGTCTTCGGTTGGGCAGCGAGGGTGAGGTCAAGGTCGCTGCCTCGGCTCACCTTCGCCGAGCCCTGTTCTCTCGCACCGTGATATCGGCTACAGCGATGGCGTGGGGGATTCGATCCTCCTAACGACACGCATGCAAAGGGGGGTCCCGATTGCGTACCATGCTCACTCGGATACTGACACTTATGGGAAGCATTGCTCTCTTGGCACCCACCGTGGCGGCCCATTCGGCGCCGCCGGTATTGCCCGCCGGAGGCCTGATGGTGCCCCCAGGGCTCCAAGCTCTGGGCACCGTCAGGCCTTCCGTGCCGATCCCGAGCCGTGCCCCGCAGACCTCCGCACGGCCGGCGTCATGGAGCCCTGGGGCTCCGAGCACGCCACATCCGGTCCCTGCGCCGGTTCCCACCTCAGCCCCCGCCGGTGCAGGCAAGACGACGCGAGTGCCCCAACCGATGGCATGGCATGTGCAGTCGGTGCAGCCATCTGCTGGGGAGACGCGGGTGCGCCCAGATGCGGCTCTGACGGTACAGTTTGCGGATGTCAGCGATGCCCCTTCGGTGCTTCGGTCCGCCCTGGAGGATGGGCATTACGCTGTACTGATTTCACAGGGGACAACCGTTGTTGCAGCTTTGACCCCAGGGTTGCGCCCGGAGAACCACGGCGTTGGACATGGTTCCCTGACATTGGGGTCCCTGCGCTATACGGCGCAAACGGAGACGCTCGCGGGCCAACTCCCGATGCTGGCCCGCTATACCACCTATACGGCGACGCTCGTGGTTGGACCCATGGCGGCGCGTGAGGTAGCGGGAGGTTCCGCGTTGGCGTTGGAGCATCCTTCCCCCGTGGGTGCGTATCGTTGGTCGTTCACGACGGGGTCGGCCATCGGAGAGCCAACCCACCTGCGTGTTGTGCCACTAACGACACGACCTGTCGTGACACAGAGCGACCAGGTTGCGATCTCCGTTACCGATGACTATGGGGATCCCGCCACGATGGGGTCAGTCACTGTCCATGTGGGTCCCGCAGGGTCCGCTCAGCTGTCCTTGGACCAGGTGACGTTCGGGAGCACCTCGGACGGTGCCGCCATTACCGAGGTTGTCACAGACCACACCGCGCAGACCGTTACGCTGAGCATCGAGACGGCGGGGCCATGGGGATCGGCGGATGCGCATTCTTCCACGGTGCAACTCTCGTTTCAGCCGGGCGTGCCCGCTCTTCTGCGCCTTGACCCCGTGCCCCCGATAACGGCGGGTGGCTCGGAAGCGGTGGGAGGCGTGGCAACGGACGTATACGGTAACCCCGTCGCGGTCGGAACAGAGGTCCTGCTCCATGCGGGGAGCGGAACGGTGACGTCGGTTGCATCGACAGCGATCGGCGGTGCGTTCGGCGCGGAATGGACGGCACCGCGGGTGCTCACGTCTTCCCCAGGCATATCCGAGATCGTGTCCCTGAGCGCAACATCGGGCAGTGCGCGCGCGGAGAGCAATGCCGTGGTCTCCGCCGGTCCGCCCGCTGCGGTTACACTGACGGTCCGCCCGTACCTGTCAGAGGACACTGTGCACACCGTTTCGGGAACCGTGCGCGATCCATACGGCAACGCGGTGGCGAACGGCACATCCGTGACAGTGAGCGTCGCGGGTCCTGGTACATTGGCGGAGACAAAGGTGACAACCACTGGTGGTGCCTTTGACACGTCGGTTACGACGGGTGACCCGGGTTCACTGACATTCGCCGCGTCGGCAGGGCAGGCGCACGCCACAGCCCTTTCCACAGTGGTTCAACCTGTGCCCGACGGCAGTCGCCTAGACCTGGTAGCGGTACCGCAAGGGGAAGGGGACGTCATCTCCGGTACCCTGATAGGGCCGAACGACGACCCGGTGCCTGGGGCACCTGTCAGCCTATCCCTCACGGGTCCAGGTAGCCTTGGCGCGACATCGGTCCTCACCAACGCCCTCGGCGAATTCACCGTCCCATATACCCCTGGCAATGGTGGGGCAGTTGTCACAGCTACAGCCGGTTCGGTGCAGAGCAGTGTGGGGCTCTGGACGGCACTTACCGGTGACCAACCGTGGACCGCGACGGGAATCGACGTGTCGCCTGGGTCGGAGATCCATGTGTCTGCGACCGGGGGGTGGGCGTCTTCCCTGAATGCCAAGGTTGGATTGAGTGGGAGCGCCGTCGTGTTGGGTGGCTCCGGGGCGTTCGTGTCGGCGGGGGCAACCGGTACCCTCTACCTTGGTCCCGGTACCAACTCAGTGGCCGGGACGCTGAAGGTGGTGGTGACCGTCACGGCTTCTGTGGGAGTACCAACGATGCAGGTGTCCGTGGAACCGAACGCGCTCCCTGCAGGTGGCACTTCCCAGGCAGAGGTCAGCGGATCGGTCTATTTCGGGACTGTGCCCGTTGTGGGGGCGCTGTTGCAGGTTCGTGTGACGGGGCCAGGCGCGGTCCGTTTCGCCAGCGCGGAGAGTTCGGGGTCCGGCCAGTTTTCGGACACATTCACAGCGGGTATAACTACCGGAACGGCGACGATCACCGCGTCTTGGGATGGGGTTTCGGCGGCGACCTCCGTGCAATTGCAGTCTGCGGTGCAGGTTCCAGATGGCGACGCGCTGGCTGGGAGCCCATACTTCTCCTTTGTGGATGCGCCGGAGGTGGTGACGACGAGCGGGAGCACGATCACCATCACCAAGCCACAGACGGAGGCAACCGCGGCTCTCTTTCCCTATGCGTCGTCGGGTGCGGATATTCTCTACGGCGACCAGTATGCCCCATACACCATTACCCTTCCCTCGTCCATCACGCCTTCGGATATTGGAACGGCAACGCTGATCATCGGCGCCGTCCTGGATGACCACTACAGCGAACCGCTCTCCGACTACCATGGCGCCATCCTGTGGAATGGGGCCTCGGTCTTCTCTGGTGTCTGGCCGTTGCCGCATGGCGAGCCCTACGACAGTACCTTCACCAACTGGCAGACCCTACGCTTCAATGTCAGCGGTCTTCTGCAACAGACCAATGACCTCACCGTCATCAACGACCTTGGTCTCGAGGCTTCGGACTGGCTCGGAATCGATCAGGTGGCCCTTGTGCTGCAACCGAAGGGGGCATGATCTGGGCATACGGATGCGGAGGTGGAGCGCCATGCGTCGAGGTCGCTGGTGGGCGGCGATGTTGTTCGTATGCTTCTGTCTTTGGCCCTCCGCCGACCGGATCGTGGCGGGTGCGGTGGAGTCCAGTTCCCCGTACTGGTTCCGCGACGCATACACCGGGCTGGTCTCGATCAATGCCCAGGAGACAACTGCGGCGGTGAACACGGAAAGCGGCACGGTGGAGCTGCCTGAAGCGCCGCTTTCCGTAGCCCTTAACCCGTCGGGGACCGATGCGCTGGTGGCCACCCTCGGCGGGGTGTATGGCTACGTCTTCGACGGCCAGGCCGTGGTGGCGGTGGGCCGTTGGGATCTGAGTGGTATCGACGCAACGGGTGTGGCATGGGTGAAAGGGGGGAGTGCCTTTGCCGTAACAACCACCTCCGGGCTGGCGCTCTACGCCTTCTCGGCCTCCGGCTCGGTGCAGCGCGTTGCAGTAGCAAAGGTTTCCGGTGTTTTGGGTGCTGCTGCTGGTCCGTCGAATCTTGTGGGAGGGATCCTGGCGGCCACGACGACGGGTGCCACTCTGTATACAGCGGAAACCGCATCTCTTGTGCCGATTGCTGGCGGTCCATCTGGGCTGAAGAACAATCTAGGCGTCGCTTCCACCGCGAACGGATCAATCGCTGTAACCTGGCAGACGAATGCCCTGCAACTCTGGGCATGGGATGGGGCCGTGTATGAACCGGCGACCGCATGGGACCCTCCCCCTCCACCCGGAGGCATCGCAGGGGTGGCGTTTTTTCCCCAAGGGGACGGGTATTGGATCCTGACGCGGCAGGGGCAGTTACTCGCGTACGCCTTCGGTCCGGAGGGAGTGACCGCACTTCCCAAATACTCATTGGCGCGCGTTGCTGGTCCCTCGGTCCCGGTGGCGCTTGGATCAGGGTGGGGCGGGGTGTCGGTTGCCGTTCTCTACGCTACGGGATGGTGGTTGGAGGACGTGGGGGCGGGTGGTGCATTCGAGACGGACTCGCTCCGCAGTCTCGCGGAGCAGTCCTGGCCGGTCTACTCACCGTCTGCGGTACTCCAATCGGTTGTGTTACCCGTCGGGCATGCGGTATCTGAATTACGGGTGGAGGACGCCGACTGCGCAAAGGGGGAGACCCCTCCCAACTGTTCCGATCAGGCCTTGGTGCCGAGCGGAACTTCGGTGTCCTACGAGGTGAGCACCGATGGCTGCCGCACCTGGATCCTTGCCGCGCTGTTCACCAATGTTGCAGTACCAGCCGGCACGCAGCTCTGTTACCGCTTGATGCTGACCACGACGAACCCGGGGCAGACGCCGGTGATCCGGGCAACAAATCTGTACGAGATCGCGACGGAGGTTGTCGACCGTTCCGGGGTGCCCACGACCTTGTGCCTGGGTCTCGGATGCAATCCGGAAGCTGTTGCATCCTCCGGTGCGTGAGGCGGGAAGGTTACCGCCTTGGCACAGGCGGCGGCTCTTCCCCGTTTCCCGATGGCTCAACCGGAACGGTGGGCCGCGCATGGGACCCGTTCAGCCCTTGCGAAGGGGAGCACCAGAAGGGTCGGGGCATCACTTCGGCCCAAGGGGGGAAGGTGGCTGTGCGCCCATGGCAGACCATGGTGTCACTATGCGTCCTCTCTTTGATTTTGTTGGTGGCCGGTCTGGCGGTTTCGGCCGAAGCGGCATCTACCACGTCTTTGGCCTCGATCGCTTCGGCATCCTTCTCCATGCCGACGTACGCTGGCCCTGGTGGTGTGCGCGTTCCCGTGGGAACGTGCACGGTCGTGCGGAACACCCGCGTGTTGATTCTGCCCTGCTCCTCTCCACAGGTAACGGTGCAGCCGCAGAAGACCCGGGTGCATCCCCAGGCGGAGGTGTGGGGCTTCGGACGCCGTCGTGCCCTGATGGCCTCCGTCTCTGGTCTGTTGTTGGTGGCGCTCGTTCTGGCCTTGCCGTGTCGGCGCATGTTCCGGGGTCCAAACGAGCGCGTAGACCAGGGGAGCGACGGCAGCGTCCAACGACCGGGCAACACGGGCCGATGAAGGACCGCGTGTCCACCGGAACAAGCACCGCCCGCCACCGATACCATCGAAAGGATGTCCAAAGCGTGATGTTGGGCCAAAATCGGATCGCGCAGATGCTTCGCCGTATCCTCCCTGCGGTCGGCGCTGTCCTTGTGTTGGGGGGGGGCGCTCGGGTGGCCCTTGCGGCGACAACCACAACGCAGGCCACAGCGCCAGATCCCGGCGCAATTTCCACCACGGCGAGTTGTGGTCAAGTGTATTGCGCGGGTCCGACCACGAATCCGGTCCAAAACGGACCATCCGCCCTGGGGCCCAATCCATGCGCGCAGAACGACGCAACCTTCGCCGCATACTCCACGAGCACGGTGACCGATGCCTGCGTGACCCAGTTCACGAGCAACGACGCCTTGGGCAATACGCCGAGCCGCCTCCTTTCCGGAACGTACACCAATATCCCGGCGATCCCTGCGGGCTCGGTCATTACCTCCGCTACGCTGACGGTGGATGTGGGGGCCTTCGTCCCGTCCACCACAAGCCTGCACCTGGCGGTGCAGGCGGGGTGTGGGGGCAGCGACACAGACCTCTTCGATCCGGCCACGGATACAGCCGTATCTCTGGCTGCCGGGGATCTGGCGGTTTCGCTGCCGGCGACCCAGGCTCTGCAGCAGGTGATCGCCAGCACGCAGTGTTCCAGCGGTGACAATGGTGCACCGCAGGGAGCCTATCTGGCGATCGTGCCCACCTTCCGAGGAACCACGACCACCACCCGAGGCACCCTTGCGTACGACGATTGGGGCGCAGATCTTACAGTCCAAAGCCTCACCATCACCTATGACGTTCCACCGGCCGACGTCAGCGTCACACCGAGCACCGGAACCGCAGAGCAGAGCATGCTCTCTTGGTCCGCAGCGGGGGACTCCTCGCGGACCCGATACATTGTGGATGCGAGTATCGGGGGGGACGGCCATGATGGAACGGCCCGGCAGGTTTATGATGGCTCTGCCACTCGCTTCAACTCCACGGACCTTGCGTGCGGGGAGGACGTGTCCTACACGGTGGCGGCCATGGATCCCAACGGGCAGCGAACCTCTTGGGTACGCGCCCCGCAGTTTGCGACAACACCATGCTCCGCCCAAGCGGTAACGACCGGCGCTACGACGCTTGGCGTATCTTGGCCGACGTCCGTTATCGGGCCGAACTATGTGGTGTTCTGGTGCGTCTCTGACGCGTGCTCCTCGCCTGCCGAAGACGTCGGGACCAGCGGGAGCTACACGGTCTCGGGCCTTGTGCCGAACACCGAATACACCATCTGGGCTTGTACCACGACCGACACGGCCTTCTGCCCGGCGGCATCAGCTTGGACGGATGCGGCGGAGCCAACTGATCTGACAGCGGTTTCCTCGCAGACGGGTATCACGATCGCCTGGGCCGCTGGCGGTAATCCGCTCGGGAGCTCCTATGAGGTGATTCTGGCTGACGCGTGTGGGGGTTCGGAGGCACCGCTGCAATGGGGTGACCTTTCTGCCCCTAGTCAACTTCGATATGCGTGGAGCGACCTGGTGCCTGGTACCAGGTACGATGTCCGCGTTGCTGCGCGTAGCAATGGAAGCGCGACCACCACGGCCTACGACTCCGTGTGCGGTGTCGAGACCGCTCCGTGGCCAACGATCGGAACCGTTACGGCAACCGCTGCCACCACGCAGGACCAAACCACACTGTCCTGGAAGTCCGTGTCGGTGCGCGGTGTTTCATCGGCACCGCGCTATGTAATGCAGGCGGAGGTATTGAGGCCATCCGGCACAATCGCGACGAGCCCTTGGAGCACCATCTTCACGGGTACTGCAACATCGTTTACCACGACCAACCAAGCCTGCGGACAGGCGTACCTGTATCGTGTGCAACCGGAAGAGGTACAGACAAACTGGACGCGTTCACTGCTCTGGGACACCCCCCCGTGTCCCCCCACCTTTACAGCGATCGATGGTGGGCTGGGGTGGCAACCTTCCGGTGGACAGGGATACGTTGTCCTGCACTGGCCTCCCATGCCGGGGGTTGCCGGATACTGGGTCTGGGTCTACGACGGGCAGGAGTATGAAAGTTTCAACGTTGGAGACGCCACAAGCTGGGACAGCCAGACAGCGGACATTTTTCCTTCGGACAACATGCTGTATCCCATCGTGTCAAAAGCTAGCCAGAATCCGCCCATTCTGCTCCACACCGGCGCTGGAAAGAACCTGCGGGATCGGGCGCAGGACCTGTACTGCACCGTTGCAAAGGATTCGTACTGCAACGGGGTGACCGAAAACTATTGGATTACCGTCTCGG
>JAJYVN010000130.1 GCA_021791995.1 Bacillota bacterium | reverse complement strand
GGGGGGTTGCGCCCATTTTGGAGGCGGGAGGTATCACCGCAGTGGTCGAACCCCTCAATAGCCGGGTCGATCACCCGTCGTGTTGGATGGATACGTCCGCGGAGGCCTTTCGGGTGGTGGAGGCCGTTGGTTCGTCGCATGTGCGGGTTTTGTATGACCTGTACCACATGGCTGTGATGGGGGATGACCTGGCCGCCACGATTGCACAACACCACGACCTGATTGGGTACTACCACATCGCAGGCGTCCCGGGTCGCCATGAACCCCTCGGGGGGGAAGTGGACTTTCATCCGGCGCTGGACGCTATCGCTGCCAGTGGCTATGACGGGTTCGTCGGGCTGGAGTATGGTCCATCGATACCGGCTGAAGAGTCGTTAACCAAGGTGCGTGCTGCGTATCCGGACCGTCTGTGAGAGTGGGGTGATGGAGGTTGGCAGAAGGGGTGCGGCGTCCGAGTGTGGTGGTGCTGCTGTCGGATCAACAGCGCTGGGACACCACGGGCCTGGGCGGCAATCCGTTGGATTTGACGCCGAACTGGGATCGAATGGCACGTGCGGGCACGCACCTGCCGAACTTCTTCACCTGCCAGCCGGTGTGTGCCCCGGCACGCTCCAGCCTGCAGACGGGGCAGTATGCGACGACGACAGGTGTTTTTCGCAATGGGTTGGCTCTTCGTTCCGATGCGACAACACTTGGTACCTGTTTCGGGGCCGCTGGATACCACACCGCATACATCGGCAAGTGGCATTTGGCTGGTCCCGGATCGGGGGCTGTTCCTGCAGAAGCAAGGGGCGGCTATCAAGACTGGTTGGGTGCCAATGCGATCGAACTCGTTTCCGCACCCTACCACACCGTTGTTTTCGACAAGGACAACCGAGAGGTTCATCTGCCGGGGTATCGTGTGGATGCGATCACCGATGCGGCGATCCGGTACATCGATGCGCATCGGCAGGACTCTTTCTTTCTTTTCGTTTCCTATCTTGAGCCGCATCAACAGAACGACGTGGATGACTTCCCGCCACCCGACGGGTACCGCGAGCGATATACCGGTCGCTGGATCCCCCCCGATCTGGCGGCATTGGGCGGATCAACGCATCAGCATTTGGGCGGATACTATGGCATGGTCAAGCGGTTGGACGAGGCGCTGGGGCGGGTCCGGGATGCACTGTGTAGCCTCGGTCGGGAGGATGACACCATCCTGTTTGTCACCTCGGACCATGGGTGCCATTTCAAGACACGAAACGGGGAGTATAAGCGGTCGGCACACGAGGCCTCGATCCACGTGCCCGCAGCTGCCTATGGCCCCGGCTTCACCGGAGGGGGGCAGGTGAGGGCCCTGGTAAGCTTGGTGGATGTGGCGCCGACCCTGCTTGGGGCGGCCGGGCTGCCCATTCCGGGAAGCATGCAGGGGCGGTCATTCTTGCCGCTTCTGCGCGATCCTTCGGCGCCATGGCCCGATGAGGCGTTTGTGCAGATCAGCGAAACGATGGTGGGCCGTGCGATACGTACCGCGCGGTGGAAGTATGCGGTGCGTGCGCCGCAGGGAGACCCCATTCGCAATGCCGGATCTGACCTGTATGTTGAGGACTTGCTTTACGATCTGCAGGCCGACCCCTATGAATTGACCAATCTGGTGCGACGTCGCTCGCATCGTGCGGTGGCCGATATGCTGCGCGAGCGCTTGGTCGCACGGATGGTCGAGGCGGGGGAGGTCGCGCCGCGCATCGACCCCCCGAGCGAATAGGTCTGGTTGAGTCCCCATGGGGCGTGGAACGGTTACCTGTTGCAGCTTGCAGACAAGGGGCGTTGGGGGGACCGGGCGATTGGGATCAACCGCCCGGTAATGTGGCGCGATCCCATGGAAGGATCGAAGCGTGCTCGGCCAAGCGCGAATGCTGCGGCGTGTTCTGTCCCGGCAAGGCCACAGGCAGGGAACACTGCCAAAAGTCGCTGTCTTTCGTCAGCATACGGCGCGGGCAGTGCTTCCGTTGACCTTTGGCGGAACGACCAGTAGAATGGGGCCCGATAAATAGGAACCTAGTTTCGCCAGAAGGGTGGGAGCCTATGCGCTCTCAGCTCGTCCCCCGTGGCGAAAACGATGGTCCCGTCCGGCTTGAAAGGGCCGGAACAGCGCACGAGGGGGGATTTTTTTATGGGCGAGTGGCACGAGACCCATGGCCGCCACATCCTGCTGGATATCTGGGACGCCAAGCCTACGGTTCTCAATGACCTGGAGTTCATCCAGGATACCATGTTGGCTGCCGCGTCTGCGGCCGGGGCTGCAGTGGTCGGGGACATGTTTCATCGGTTCCCGGTGCAAGGCCTCTCTGGTGTTGTCGTGCTCGCGGAATCCCACATCTCTGTGCACACCTTTCCCGAGCATGGGTATGCTGCGTTTGATATCTTCACGTGTGGGACGCACGTTGATCCCGAGGCGGCATGTGATCACATCATCGCACGGCTTGGCGGAGACCGTTACGTCAAGCGCTTTGATCGGGGGCTCCCCGAGGGAATTCATGAGCGGGTGGCTCAACTGCAAACCGCCGCTTCCTGATGGAGTTGTGGTTGTTCCGTCCGTCGGGACTTTCCGACGGACGGTCGTGTTTTTTGGGGGGAAGGCGCGTGCGTGCGGAGTTACGGGTAGCGGTGTTGGGCGCGACCGGGTATGCCGGGGTGGAGGCCGTCCGGCTCCTCCTGGAGCATCCGAATGCCCGTCCGGTGTATCTTGCTTCGCACAGTCATGTGGGCCAGCGATTTGCGGCCGTTTACCCACACCTGGCCCCGTTTACGGATGCGGTCCTCGGGCCGATGGATGCGGACCGGGTCGGCGATGTAGACATCGCGTTGGTGTCGCTGCCGTCCCGCGAGAGCTTGACGCTGGTTCCCGAACTCGTGGCGCGGGGAATGCGCGTTGTGGACTTCTCGGCCGACTTCCGCTTGCGGAGCGCTGCGGAGTATCGGACATTCTATGGGATTGAACACACACAGTCGGCCTTGCTGGAGCAGGCCGTCTACGGATTGCCGGAGATGCGCCGCAACGAGATTCGGAATGCTGTGTTGGTTGCCAATCCCGGCTGTTATCCAACGGCGGCGATCCTCGCGCTGGGGCCCGCGCTGTCGGCGGGTCTCGTGCTGCCTACCGACATCATCGTCGATGCATACTCGGGAGTCTCGGGTGCCGGTCGCGAGCCATCGCGGACAACACATCTCGCGGAGATGGATGGGAGCCTCGTGCCGTATAGTGTGGCGGGGGCTCATCGGCATACGCCCGAAATAGCCCAGGAACTGAGCCGTGCGGCGGCGCATCCGGTGACGCTGACCTTTAGCCCTCATCTGGCCCCACAGGCCCGGGGCATCCTGACTACCTGTTACGCGCGATTGGCACGAAGCGTGTCGCAGGCAGATGTGGAGGAGGTGTACCGGCAAGCGTACCACCAGGAACCTTTCGTGTGGCTGGTTGTCGATGGTCTGCCCAATACCAAGGCAGTGGCTGGTACGAACATGGCGCAGATCGCTGTCCGCGTCGATCGGTCCGCAGAGCGACTGGTGGCCATGGCGGCGATTGACAACCTCGGGAAGGGCGCGAGCGGTCAGGCCGTACAGAACATGAACCTCATGCTGGGGATCAACGAAACCGCTGGATTGCCTCGTATTGCCATGTGGCCCTGAACCAAAGGAGTAGAGGGGGACAGGCCTGGTGAAGCGGCGGTCCTGCCGCCCAGGCAATAGCAATGCCGACGATCGTGGTGAAGGTCGGGGGCCGGACCATGGAGGGAGACACGTGCCCATCCGCGACGTTGAACGCCATTCGGGGACTGTGGGACGCGGGCTGGCGCGTGGTTGTGGTGCATGGCGGCGGGCTTGAGATCAGCCGATGGTCCGAGCGAACGGGGCTCACACCTCGCTTTGTTGATGGTCTCCGCTACTCCGATCCAGACACGGTAACGGTTGTCTCAATGGTATTGGCGGGTCGCGTGGGGAAGGCCTTAGTGAGCAGCTTGGTGGCGGCAG
The DNA here is from genome assembly GCA_021791995.1 of Bacillota bacterium. GTDB lineage: Bacteria > Bacillota > Sulfobacillia > RBS10-35 > JAJYVN01 > JAJYVN01. The sequence goes on along the minus strand of JAJYVN010000130.1, from coordinate 4,430 downwards.
GGCTCCCGGCGATCAGCCTGGCGGGCGTTGATGCGGGACTCCTCCAGGCGGCGCCGTTGGAAGGTACGGGGCCGGACGGACGTACACGCGATCTGGGGCTCGTTGGGAGAGTCTCGAGGGTGGACCTTGGTGTGCTGGAGTCCCTGCACCAGGCGGGGTTTTTGCCACTCATCGCGCCCGTCGCCCCTGGGCCTGGGGGTGAAGTGTACAACATCAATGCGGACGATGCCGCTGCAGATATTGCGACGGCACTGGGTGCAGATGTTCTGTGCCTTGCGACGGATGTGCCTGGGGTGCTGATCCCAGGCGATGTCCATCCCCTGAGGGTTTGCACCGCAGAGCAGGCGCACTCCCTGATCCGGGAGGGCATCGTGCGCGACGGGATGCGGCCAAAGGTGGAGGCGTGTCTTCGCGCTGTCTTGGCTGGAGTGGGACGGGCATGGATTGTCGATGGCGCCCGCGAGGGGAGCATCCTCGGGGCGGCGAAGGGTGACTCAGATGCTGGCACGGCCTTTGTGTCGACCAAGGGCGACTCCAGGCCAGTTGCACCAACTCCCGTGCCTGAATTGGATCGGGCCTTTCTGATGCAGAATTACAGTCGCTTCCCGGTCGTGCTGGTTCGGGGACGAGGGCGTACCGTATGGGACGATCAAGGGCGCCCATACCTCGACTTTCTTTCGGGGATCAGCGTCACCAACGTTGGCCATTGCCACCCACGGGTGGTGGCCGCCATCATGCGGCAGGCACGGACCTTGGCGCATACCAGTAACTTCTATCACACGCGGCCCCAGGCAGAGCTGGCTGCTCTGCTGAACCGATTGGCTTTTGCCGGTCACGTCTTTTTCTGCAACAGCGGTACCGAGGCGAACGAAGGTGCCTTGAAATTGGCACGGAAGGCCGCGTGGCGCAGGGCGGAGGTGACGGGGCGGGCACCGGCGCTCGAAGTTGTGTGTTTTGACCACTCGTTTCATGGTCGTACCTACGGATCGATGGCGGTCACATCCCCCGCATACCAACAGGGTTTCGGCCCGATGCTTGACGGTTTTCGGCAGCTCCCCTGGAACGATGTGGATGCGGTGGAACGGGCCATCGGTCCGCAGACGGCTGGGGTGATCGTTGAGCCGATTCAGGGGGAGGGAGGCGTGCGGCCAGCATCGGTCGAGTTTCTGCGGACGCTTCGACGCCTTTGTGACCTGCACGGTGCCTGCCTGATCTTCGATGAGGTTCAGTGCGGGCTGGGCCGGGCTGGCACGATGTTCGCCTATCAGCGTCACGGGATCGTGCCTGACGTTTTGACACTTGGGAAAGCGCTCGGCGCGGGGCTGCCCATGGGCGCGCTTCTCGCTGCCGGCGAGTGGGCTCAGGCGCTGCGCCCAGGGGACCATGCCAGCACGTTTGGTGGCAATCCCGTGGTGGCTGCGGCTGCGCTGGCCGGGCTTGAGGCACTGGAGCGAGAGGGATTGCCCGCGCACGCTATGGAGATGGGGGAACGGCTTCAAGGAGCCATCTGTACCGGCATTTCTGGATCCAGAATTGTGCGCGAGGTGCGCGGTGTCGGATTGATGATCGGCGTGGAGCTGACGGTGCCGGGGAAGCGTGCGGTGGACTTTTGTCGGGATGAGGGGCTTCTGATCAACTGCACCGCAGAGCGCGTTTTGCGCGTGATGCCCGCGTTGAATGTGACGGCCGAGGAGGTCGACCGGGCTGGTCAGGTGATCGTGCGGGCGATCGCCCGTCTGGAGGCGTGATTGTGTGGACTGGGATGTGGCGGTGGTCGGGGCGGGGCCCGCAGGCTCGACCCTAGCCCGTCTGCTCGCATCGGCAGGCGTTCGCGTAGTCCTTTTGGAACGTTGTCCACTCCCTCGCTACAAGGCCTGCGGTGGCGGCTTGACGGGTCGCTCGCTGGCGCTTCTTCCGCAACAGGTACTCCATATCGTCCGAGTCTGGTCGCGGCAAGCCACTGTATCGTATGGGGGACACCTCAGTGTTGCCCGGAGCCCTCGTCCGGCGGTGGGCCTTGTTCTGCGATCAGAGATGGACGCGCTCCTCGCCGATCTGGCGGTACGCGCTGGTGCAGTGCTCATGCCCGACTCAGCTGTGACGGCGGCCTGCCGCGAGGGGGACGGGGTCCGCCTCGCGGTGGGAGGGAAAGCGCTCCGCGTTCGCTACGTTGTGGCAGCGGATGGGTCCACTGGCGTGTTCCAAGGTCCTATGGGGTCGGCCGTCGGGCTCGGCCCATGTGCCCCGCGCATTGGTGCTGTCGAGGCCGAAGTCGCTGATCCTGGCGGGGCATGGGGCACGGCCCTGCGTGGTGACTTTGATGTGGTTCCCGGTGGTTATGGCTGGGTTTTTCCCAAAGGAGACACCCTCTCGATCGGGGTGGCGTCATGGCGCTCTGGCGTGGGCGGTAGCCAGTTGCGTGCGTCCCTCTCTCGCTACATCGACTTGTTGGGTATGGGTGATCGCGAGGTCCTTACGCTGCGTGGTCATCCGATTCCCGTCGGGGGACGTCTGAAACTACGGGCCCTGTATAGTGCATGTGCGCTACGCGTTGGAGATGCGGCCGGTCTCGCCGATCCCCTCTTCGGCGAGGGCATCGCCTATGCCCTTGAGAGTGCGCATCTGGCGGCACCTGTGCTGATTGCCGCACTGCACGCGGACAGGGGTTCAGAGGCTCTGCGACCGTATGCCCAAGCGTTGGGTCGTCAGGTTTATCGGACGTTTCGGGTGGCTTCCGCGTTGTCGCGCGCCTTTTATCGTGCCCCAGGACCATGGATTGGAGTGGCCCGGGTGCATGCCTCCGTCGGTGACCTGGCTTGGCGCTGGGCTACGGCTGCCGGTCGATTGCCCGGTGGAGAGGGGTTTGGGCCAGCGGAAAGTTCGTGGTAGGGCCCGGAACGGATTGACCGTGGTCCGTTTTCCAATCGGGGTAGAAACTGCACACTAAAACACCAACGTCCCTCGACGTCTTCCAACAAAAGGGTATGCCATGGGCATGAAGCTTAGCATTGGAAATGCGGCCAAGGAATTGGGGGTACACCCTGAAACCCCACGGCGATGGGAGAAACAAGGCAAGATCATTGTGGAGCGGACGCCGACTGGGTTCCGCCGCGATGACTTGGCTCAACTACATGGTCTTGGGCTGCACAAGGTGCCATCGGCTCGCGTCACTCTGCTGTATGCACGCGTTTCGAGTCACGATCCGAAAGACGACCTCGCCCGTCAAGTGGCTTTGCTGGAGTCGTTCGCCGCTGCGAACGGTTGGAGCTATGAGGTGGTACAGGATCTTGGGTCAGGGCTGAATTACCACAAGAAGGGCTTGCGACAACTCCTGCGTCACATCTGCTCCGGTAAAGTCGATCGGTTGGTCTTGACGCACAAGGACCGGCTTCTTCGGTTCGGCTCCGAGTTGGTCTCTTCGCGCTCTGCGAGCAGTTCGGAACCGAAGTGATCGTCGTCAACGCATCTGAGGACGCCTCCTTCGAGGAGGAGTTGGTCCAAGACGTTCGGGAGATCATCACCGTCTTCTCGGCGAGGCTTTTATGGAAGTCGCAGTCACAAGAACAAAGAGGTACTGGATGCGTTGAAGAAGGCGGCGAACGAGGTAGTAGTGTCGTGGTGGGTCTTGGTGGTGGTAAGCACTCTCCGCTCAAGCGCACAACGAAGTATGAGACACTTCCGCTTAACCGTAGCAAGCGGCCCGGCGCTACTGGATCCCATACTCACTAATACGCGTATTCAAGGATGGCTTTCTGCGTGTGCTGGTCCGAACGACAGCCTGGCATCACCTGGACGATCCGCGCACGTTTCAGGCCGCCACGAAGAGGGAGAGGTTGGATGGAGTACCCAACCACCTGCAAGACCAAGCACTTTTTGACGCGGTGCACACCGTGCGGCGGTATGTCCAAAGCGCCGTTGCCAACACACACGTGAAGCCCAAGGTATTCGCGCGGTTTGGCGGCGCCGAACCGCATGACGCCTTCTGGATCCTCCGTGGGTATGCGCCTATCGGAGCCGCGTTGCGGGGCGAGGCACCGGATCCAACTCCGCCACCAGGCATACAGGGGAAGGGGATTGCACTGTCCATTCCCGAACGCAAGGAAGTCGTCCGGTTTCTGCGTCGGACGTTACGCAAGGCACTCGGCAAACCTCCTCGTGTACATCATCCTCGCAGCTTTGCTCTCGACAGCACCCGGTACAGCGCTTACCGTTACCCATCACCGGAGGGGCGACCGGGAAAGCAGTTGTTGGGAACGGCGATGGCAGGCCGATCAGCAGCCGACGCTCGACAGAGGATCGCAGGGAAGGGGTCGTGATGCCATCCGTGTCGTGGTCGTGAACGAACGTTCGCCAAGAGAACGTCTCCGTCGGTATGCGGGGATGGTGTTTCGCATATGGGAGCGGTCCAGGCGGATGGGGTTCATCGAAGG
>JAJYVN010000129.1 GCA_021791995.1 Bacillota bacterium | reverse complement strand
AAACGCCTGTGGAGCAGAAGGCTCTGGCCAGGAGAACGGCCTGGTGAAACCGGCTGCTGCGAAGCAGGAACGTTCCAATAGGAAACCGGCAGTAGCCGGAAATAAAAGACTATAAGAACAGGAACGGACCGCATCCGGACGGCTCACTGAGCGCCACAACCTCATGTATGTTCTGTAAGCGCTCAAGCTGAGAGTCGATAATCGGGGCGGAAATGCTCAAGATGGTGGTCCTGCCCAGGCCGGGGGTCTGGGCCTACGTTTTTGGTGGGAAAAAATAGCGAAGCCCTGGGTTTCCCCTGACGCGCATGTTCATCATCGTGCATCTGGGAACGAGTATCAAGGCCTGCCGGGGCGGATGGCGGTCGTGGGCGTCGGCGAGGTGCCCACGGTGTGGCGGTGAACGCGTCCAAAAAATAGACTGCACCCATATGGGCCACCGGAACCGCGCATTTAAACCAATCCCGGGAAATTCAACTGTCGCAAGGCTTCAAAGACCCCGATCGCTACCGCGTTCGACAAATTCAGAGATCTGGTTTGGGGGAGCATCGGGATGCGGAGGCACCGGTCTCCGGTCGCAGACAGGATCTCTTCCGAAAGACCACGACTTTCTCTGCCAAAGACAAGGACATCACCCGGTGCGTAGGAAACGTCCGTGTAGAGCAGAGCGCCACGTCCGCTGAAGTACCACATCGCCCTCCCCTGGAGTGCATCAAGGAATGCCGTCCAGCTCTCATGCACGCTGAGTTCCAACTCAGCCCAGTAATCAAGTCCTGCACGGCGCAGATACCGATCGTCCAGAGAAAAGCCAAGGGGACGAACTAAGTGCAGATGCACACCGCAGAGGACGCAGGTTCGCCCCACATTTCCCGTATTCGCTGGGATCTCCGGTTCTACCAGGGCGATGTGCAAGGTTGGCGGTGGTCCGCCCACCAGTTCCATCAGCCAACAGTCGCGGAGAATACCCTCATGCCATTCGTGCGCAGGAAGGTACCTGACCTGGCGAAAACCGCACTTCTCGTAGCAGCGGATGGCGCGGGTGTTCCACGCCTGGGGATCCACCACGATTCGCGTAGCACCAACCTGGAATAGATGGCGGCATAAGGCGCTCAACGCGCGTGTGCCAACGCCCCGGTTCCATAGATCCACCTCGCCAATGAACAGGTCCACACCGTATGCATTCGGATCTGCTTCCCACCCATAAGAACGCATCTCGGCATCGTCCTCGCGGTAGAACTGGACGTAGCCGACGTCGCGCCCAGCGAAGACCAGGATGCAACGCCGCACGCCATCCTCCGTACCGAAACGCATGCGCACAAGGTCCAGGGAATGGGGTCGGTCGCGTCCCTCATAAAATGCCAGCACACGGCGGTCCGAAAGCCAACGCGCCAGGGTACCGTAGTCAGCGGAAACGAGATCGCGAATGAGGACAGGTCCCTCTTGCGCCACCACCGCCATTCGGTCATCCCCCACCCGCAGGACTTCGGCGCTGCGACAGCGGGGTCCTTGGGCACCACGCACTGCGACTTGCGGGCCCCCACGAGGTGCGGCACAATCGCTACGGAGAAACTCGGCCGATTTCGCAGGAGGGCAGCGCACGGTGGAACCCGTTGCAATCCGTGGTCATCACCTATTGTGCGCTCTCGGCTTCCGCGGTGCGGGATACTCCCCCGCCTTCGTCGAGAACATGGCCGCGATCTTGCGTCGACTCGACGCGACCCCAGCGGCTCCCGTGCTCCTCGTCGATGCCCCCGACTCCATCTGCGCTGCCTGTCCTTCTTCGCATGCGGATCACTGCACAGAGGCGAGCCCGCTCCAGCGGGATCGGGCCGTTCTCTCTGCCATTGGACACGCCTCCGGCGATACCGCTCCGTGGGATGAAATCCGTACCGAGGTGGTCCGGGCCTTCGATCCGGGGGACCTCAACCTGCTCTGCGCGAACTGCCCGTGGCTCCCGTACGGATACTGCCAAGAGGGGCTTGATCGGCGGAGGAAACAGCGGGATGTGATATCGTGAGGAGCCGCGCACCGGTCCTGGTCGGTCGTGGCCTGTGCAAGACCCTCGGTGGCCGCCGGGTGGTCGACGAGGTGGACTTGGTGTTGGAACCGGGCATGGTCTATGGCCTCCTCGGCAAGAGTGGTAGCGGCAAATCGACGATTCTGCGCATGCTGGCGGGGCTTTTGCGCCCAGATGACGGTTCCGTATCCCTCGCTGGGATCGAGATCAGCCACATGCCCGATGCTGCACTACGGCGCCTGAGGCCGCTGGTGCAGATCGTCTGGCAGGACTCCGATGGTGCGCTCGATCCCCTACAAACTGCACTTGAGGCAGTGATGGAGGGAATCGCCTGCGGAGGCGCCGTGAGAGGTCGGAAGCGGATCACCGAGACCGCTCTGGCCCTCCTGGAGTTTGTTGGCCTCGACCCGACCCTCGCAGGTCGCCGCCCGACGGAGCTCTCCGGCGGACAACGGCAGCGGGTCAGCATTGCGCGCGCGATTGGTACAGGGCCAGCTGTCCTCCTCTTGGACGAGCCCGTGTCTGCGCTCGACCCAGTGGCCCAAGAGCAGATTACCGCCTTGGTAGGTCGCCTCCGCGCATCCTTTGCAATGGCTATGATCTGGGTGGATCACGACCCGCGGCGACTGAGCCCGATCTGCGACCGCTTGGGTGTTCTGTATGGAGGGCGGCTGGTGGAGGAAGGGCGGAGCGGCGAGGTGACCGCCCATCCTTTGCACCCCTTCACGCAGGCCCTGTGGAGCGCAGGAGAATCAGCTCCCAAAGAGATCCGACCCGGGGTTACGTCACACGGATGTCTGTATCGCTCCGAATGCCCATGGGTGATGGCAGAGTGTGCGGAAACGCCGGTTCTGCGCGGCACCCAGGACCACAGGGTGGCCTGCCACGCGGTGTCGAACAACAGGCTGGAATGAGGTGAGGATGAGTGTTGACAAAAGAACAGGTACGGCAGGTAGCTGCATTGGCCCGCGTCCGCGCCAGCGATGATGAACTTACGGGTTACGTGGCCGAGTTGGGGCGCATTCTCGATCACGTCGCGCGTCTACAAGAGGTCGATACCGAAGGCATGCCGCCGACCTCTCGTGCCTTGGAGCAACGCGGCATACTCCGAGAGGACATGCCCCAGGTGCCGCTTTTGCGGGAGACGGTTTTGGCCAACGCTCCAGACGAGCGGCACGGCATGTTCTTGGTGCCGCGCGTCGTCGAGGAGTAGCACGGGCAGAGCGAGGAGGAACCCCGTTTGGAACTCTATGAAAGCACGGTACACGGCTTGCAGACCCGACTTGCCGCAGGGGAACTGTCGGCAGAGGAGTTAGCGGAGGCAGTTCTGGAGCGGATCGACCACGTGGAGGAGGATATCCACTCCTTCGTCTACCGTCGGCTGCGGGAGGAGGTTCTGGCCGAAGCGCGCGCAGTGGATGCCTCTCGCATGCGCGGGGACGCCCTCGGCCCGCTGGCGGGGATCCCCATCGCCCTCAAAGACAATCTCAACACCCGCGGCCTGCCGACGACGTGCGCATCCGCGATCCTGGAGGGCTACATCGCACCGTACGATGCCACCGTCGTCGAATCCCTCGCCCAACAACAGGCCGTGGTGATCGGCAAAACGAACATGGACGAGTTTGCGATGGGCAGTTCCACCGAGCATTCCGCGTACCATCCGACGCGCAACCCGTGGGATGTGGGACGCGTGCCGGGTGGGTCGAGCGGTGGCTCGGCCGCAGCGGTGGCGGCCGGTGAGGCAATCGCTGCGCTGGGCTCCGATACCGGCGGCAGCATCCGCCAGCCGGCTTCCTTTTGTGGGATCGTCGGCTTGAAGCCCACCTATGGGCGCGTCTCCCGCTACGGACTGGTGGCCTTTGCGAGTTCGCTGGATCAGATTGGGCCACTGACGCGTGATGTACGCGACGCGGCGATCGTCCTTGGAGCCATCGCCGGTCATGATCGGAGAGACGCCACCTCCAACCCGGGAGAAGTTCCAGACTACTTGGCGGGCATCGAGTCGGGGTGCCGAGGCCTGCGGCTTGGCGTGCCCCGCCAGTTGCTTGGTGAGGGGGTTGCAGCGGAGGTTCGCTCCGCGGTCCTCGCCGCGCTCGATCTCCTGACGGAGCTTGGAGCGGACATCGAGGAGTGCAGCCTACCCACCCTCCCCCACGCACTCGATGCATACTATGTCATCGCGCCTGCAGAGGCGTCGAGCAACCTCGCGCGTTACGACGGGGTGCGCTTCGGGCATCGGACCCGAGGGTCCCAAAGCTATCGAGAAATGTTCGAGCGTACCCGGGCAGAGGGATTTGGTCCTGAGGTGCGTCGCCGCATCATGCTCGGGACATATGCTCTCTCCGCCGGATATTACGACCAATACTATGGCAAGGCGCAACAAGTACGGACACGGATCTGCCGAGAGTTCGAGCTTGCCTTTGAACGGTATACGGCCCTCGTCTCACCCACCGCCCCGACCACTGCGTTTCGCTTCGGCGAGCGCATGGCCGACCCGCTGCAGATGTATGTGAACGATATCTGCACCGTCCCCGTCAATCTCGCTGGCTTACCAGCGATTTCACTGCCATGCGGATTCCATGATGGGCTCCCCATCGGACTGCAGATCATCGGACGTCCCATGGATGAGGCAACGATTTTGACTCTGGCCCATGCCTATGAGCAGGCAGCCGATCTGGGACGGCGCCGGCCTCCCCTGTCCCGTGTACCCATGGGGAATGATCGGGAGGAATGAGGGTGGCGACAGTGTACGAAACGGTGATCGGTCTTGAGGTCCATGTCGAGTTGGCAACCGAAACCAAGATGTTCTGTGGCTGCCCAACCGCATTCGGTGCCCCTCCCAACACACAGGTTTGTCCTGTCTGCCTTGGTTTGCCGGGGTCTCTACCCGTGCCCAATGCTCGGGCCATTGCGTATGCGCTGAAGGCAGCGCTCGCCCTGGAGTGCGAGATCGACCCAGAATGCCGCTGGGATCGCAAGAACTACCACTACCCGGATTTGCCAAAAGGGTATCAAATCACGCAGTATGCGCGGCCACTCGCCCGGTCCGGACACCTGCGGTTTTCGATCACAGAAACCAACGGGGACACCGTCGATCGGGAGGTACGCATCCGACGGCTGCACATGGAGGAGGACACCGGGAAGTCCACGCATGAGGGTCTCCCGGGAACCTCGACCGGGGTGGACCTGAACCGAGCAGGCGTGCCGCTGATCGAAATCGTGAGCGAACCGGATATCCGTACTCCCGAAGAGGCACGCGTCTACCTCCAAGCCCTCCGTACACTGCTGCTGTACACCGGGGTGTCCGACGTCAAGATGGAGGAGGGCAGCCTCCGCTGCGACGCAAACGTCTCGGTGCGACCCGTCGGGGAGGACACGTTGGGCGTACTCGTGGAGATCAAGAACATGAACTCCTTTCGCTCGGTCCAGCGCGCACTTGAGTTCGAGGTCAACCGTCAAGTGGACCTCCTGCAAAGCGGCGGACGCATCGTTCGCGAGACGCGCCACTGGGACGACCGAAGGGAGATCACTTTCTCCTCGCGCAGCAAGGAAGAGGCACATGACTATCGCTACTTTCCCGAACCGGACCTCGGTCCGTGTGACCTCACCCCAGCATTCGTTGAACAGACGCGCCAGAGCCTGCCCGAATTGCCGACCGCCAAGTGCCAGCGTTACATCTCGCTTGGCCTCAGTGGCTATGATGCTTCGGTGCTCGCCATGGATCCGCCCCTCGCATCCTTCTTCGACGCCATGTTGCGGGCAGGGGGTGCACCGCGTGAGTCCGCCGCGCTTTTGACCGTTGAGCTGCTCGGCCGGTTGAACGCGACCGGCATCGCGATCCATGATCCGGCTTGCCGAGTGACACCGTCGGCATTGGCGGAACTGCAGAAGCTTGTCGCCGATGGCACCATTAATGGCAAAATCGCCAAAGAGGTGCTCGACGAGATGGTTCAGACCGGAGCCACAGCCCGAACCGTCGTCGAAAACCGAGGGTTGCGTCAGGTGAGTGATGAAGGGGCGATCCTCGAAGCCGTCCGGTCCGTGCTGACAGCCAATCCCGTGGAGGTCGCCGACTACCGTGACGGAAAGGAAAAGCTTTTCGGTTTTCTCGTGGGCCAAGTGATGAAGGCCACTCGGGGGAAGGCGAACCCAGCGCTCGTCAATGCGGTCCTGCGTCGGGAGCTCCAGGGCCGATCCGAATAGCCGATGGGCAGGGGGCCGTCGGTACCATCCATCGGCCCCCTGCCCATCCATCGGTCAACGCACTGCGAGTTGCACGAGCTTGATGACCATCGCGAGCACAGCCACGACCAAGTACACGCGCAGCACAAGCATGGCCAGCCGACGAGATCGGCTCCACTGCATCTGTGGCAGTGTGCGCAAGGGAGGCATCTGCCAAGTATTACGGTCGAGTCCAGCATTCTCACCAGCTTGGCCCACCGGCTGTCCGCGCACGAGCAGGTACCCGCCAGCCGCTAACCCCAAGGCCGCGACACAAGCGCAGAGCGGCCCGATTGGAACCGAGGGGAAGACCGTTGTGACGGTGAGAATGACAGAGAGAGCGATGAGAACCCCGACAATCACACCAGCAACGATGTTTTGCCGCATGGTGTTGACCCATGGCCCCAAGACGGCACGGTCGTTACAAAGCAACAACAAGAACACCATCGCCGAGGGGAGCAGCACCCCGGCCAAGACTTGGACGCCGAGATTGATCAGACCCAACGGAACGTGCGGGATCAGTACGATCGCCGCCGAGGCCGCAACCATGACCGCATACACGGCATAAAAGGCCTTGGCATCGCGCACAGGGCGATGCAGGGAGTGACGAGCGCCGGTCAAATCGGCCAAGGCGTACGAACTAGAGATGGCCACCGTTGCGCCACCAATCAACGCCGCATTGATGAGAATGATGGCAAAGAGATCGCCCTCCAAGGGTCCAACATGTGCGGCAAACCCCTGCGCCAAACCCAGGGCAGAGCTCTGTTGACCCGCCAAGGCAGTAGCGTGAAAGGCGAAGGCGGCTGCAACCAGCAGGGCAGCACCCCCGACATTGGTAAGAACTGCGCCCAAAAATGTCTCGGTAACTTCATGCCGCAGCCAACGGATGGTAATCCCCTTGTCGATGACGTTGGACTGTTGAAAAAAGAGCTGCCACGGTGCCACCGTCGTACCCACAATCGCGATCACAAACAGAACCGCCGTGCTGTTCCATCCACCCGTAACGCCAGGGACAATGAGTCCATGCAGAACCGGTCCTGCCTCGGGATGAACGAGCGCAGCGAGCGGAAACATCAACAGACTGACCCCAATGAACAAGAACATGGAACGCTCCCATCGCCGGAAACTGCCTGTCGCCGCCACGGCGATCAATGCTCCTGCTGCGAGCGGAACCGACACGTAGGGCGATATGCCGAAATACCGCAAGCCGAGGTCGACACCAATGAACTCGGTCATCAGTGTGAGCGCGTTGAGAATGAATAGGTCAACAATGGAGAACGCCGCCCAGAAGGCTCCAAACCGCTGGCGGATCAGCCGGGCATGGCCCACCCGCGTAACCACGCCCAGACGCGCCACCATTTCCTGGGCAACCATGAGGACCGGAATGAGCAGGAAGAGGGTCCACAAAAGCGCGTTGCCGTACGCTTGGCCCGCCTGGGCATAGGTGGTGACACCGCCGGCGTCGTTATCGCCTACCATCACAATCAGCCCGGGGCCCATGATCGCCAGAAAGGTCAACAGGCGCGGCCACCACCGCGGCTCGGGTTTTTGCTCCGCCCGGACACTCCCGAGAGCACCCATGATATCGCCGCAGTGGGCATCGTCCAGAGCGGCATCCTCCGACACAACATCAATGACCGGCAAAGCCGTCATCGCCGCACCCCCGTTCTCAATCGCAACGGTGTGCGCGCCAACCCTGGAGAAGGATCAGCCAGTGTTCGCAGTTACGCGCCCTGCTGGACCTTCGGAGCGCGGAGCCGACTTAGCGCCGCTCCGGCTCAGCAAAGGGTGATGGGCAGAGAGAGAGGTGCGATGGACGCCCTGGCTGGCCGCCCCCGATCCGCGCGCACACAAAGCCAGGGCATAAATGGTCACTGCAGGAATCCATCCGCCTCTCCCCCCCCTTATGTGGACCGTCTATGGTGTGTGCAAGATCCGAACGAAACACAACCTACCCGAAGTCTGCCGTATTCTACACCGCGGTGCAATGACTGTCTATTCCGCTCAGCCAGCTGACCAAGGTAACGGCAAAGTCCGGGGAGGCTGAGGCATGAGGCATGAAGGAGAGGCGGATTGAGGCAGGTAAAGCATGCGAGTAACGGGTGGATAGACGGCGGATGGCCGGTGAAGGGTAAGTCGTGGGAGCGAAGGACGGTGGGCGGCAACAGCAACCAGACCGGGCGGGGTGGGGAAGGTGGGCGGGGTGGCGCTGAACCCGTTG